>CANGMY010000108.1 GCA_947455015.1 Microthrixaceae bacterium
GTGTATTGGTCAGAACAAGAACGCGGCGGTCACTTCGCTGCCTTCGAACGACCGGAAGCGTTCATCACCGATCTTCGGTCGTTCAAGAACGCGCTTTCTGTTTAAGCGTTTGCTGACTTCGCCGCTTGAGTGGGGTCGAAGTATTCACGCTGACGACAAATCAATCCATCGCGAAAATTGAAGACCGCGATGTAGCGGTTCTCGTACGGAGCGCTGTTCGGCAAGTACGAACCCGAACCGGTGAACTCAACAATGAGTTCGTCGGGGTCAAGACACGCGTGGACATCACTGATTGTCAGATCGAACTGAAACACTTTGAACGCGTTGGTGAGACGTTCGTGCACAGCAGTGCGCCCGGGTACGACAGTGGGCGGGTCGGTAAATGGGAATTCGAGAACAATGTCCTCGGTGTAATTGGCGACCTGGGCATCGGCATCGCCAGCGCCGACAGCAGCAAACGCACGCAGTACGACGTCGAAATTGCGCTGGCGGTAATAGTCAAGCGGCGCAGTGGCCATGGTTCCCCCCGGAGTATCGGTTGCTCGTCGGTGAACGAACGGGTCAGTCGCGGATCTTGCCGGTGCGGGTGCGGTCGGGCACAAGGCCAACGAGTCGGGCGCCAACGACACTGATGACCTCGTCAGAGGGCGTGGAGTCGTTTTCGACAAGGTCGACGAGCGCACGGTGCTCGTCGGGGGTGAGGGCAAGGAGGCGCCCCTGGTAACGGGCGGCACTGACGCGGGTGAACACGCGCGGTGAGCGCAGCTTGTTTGCGACTGCGTCAAGCACGTCTTCGTCGGCATCGCCGGGTGCATCGTTCAGAAGATCAAGAAGTTCCCAGATCTGTCGGGGTGTGAGTACAACCCCGAGCAGCTCTTCTTCTTCGGTCGTCGTTGTCATGGAGTGTGACTCTCCGGAAAGGTTGAGGCGAATTGTCAGGACACGACGGAAACAGAACCGCCCGTCGATAAGGAAGCCCGGTCGTCCACCGACGGCTGCCTCGAATGTCCGACACGGTTCTTAGTTCGGCCGGGACCCCGATTGCACATCCGGGAGAAAAAATGATCCAAATGTGCACGTTTCCGGGCATTTGGTGCGTTTCACTGGGACCCGACACCCCTGTCGGTGGCGACCTCTACGATCGGCAATGGCGATGAAGATCCTCCACACCTCCGACTGGCACTTAGGCCGCAGCTTTGGCTCGGTCTCGCTTCACGAGACCCAGGTCGAGTTCTGCGAGTGGCTGCTCGAGGTTGCAGCCGCCGAGAAGGTTGAACTCCTCGTTGTGGCGGGTGATCTCTACGACCGCTCAATTCCGCCGCAGGAGTCCGTGGTCCTCTGGCGCGAGACCCTTAAGGCCTTCAACAGGGAAGGCATTGCGGTTGTTGCGATTGCCGGCAACCACGACGGCGCCGATCGGGTCGCCGCCTTCGACGGGCTCACCGACGAGGCCCGGATCTTTGTGCGGGGTGGTTACGGCCGTGCCGGCGAGATCCTCACGCTCGACATTTCCGATGGGCCGCTCGACATCGCTCTGGTGCCGTTCCTCGATCCGCAATTGGCCCCGCCCGAATGGAAGGCGGAGTTGGCCGAAGGCGACAACAAGCCCACCCATGAATCAGTGCTTCGATTGGCCCTCGACCAGGCCCGAACTGCCTCGAAGGCTGGCCGCTCGCTCGCCGTGGTCCATGCCTTCGTTGGCGGTTCAACCACTGCTGAATCTGAACGACAACTGACAGTTGGTGGCACCGACCAAGTGGCGGCCACCGCGCTCGAAGGCTTTTCCTACGTGGCCCTCGGGCACCTCCACACCCCGCAGGTGATCGGTGGCGCCGAACACGTTCGCTATTCGGGAACGCCACTCGCGTATTCGTTCTCTGAAACTGGTGCGAAGTCCGTCGTACTTCTCGACATGAGCAGCAACGGCACCTGTTCGGTTGAAGCGGTGCCGGTTCCCGTTGGGCGCGGTGTCATCACTCTCACCGGAACTATCGACGAACTCCTTGCGCCCGACGCTCACCCTGAAGCAGCAGAGTTGTATGTGAAGGCGGTTCTTACCGACGCGTCGTATGTCGTTGATGCAAAGTCGCGACTGCTCGAGGTCTATCCCTATTGCACCGATGTTGTTATGAAGTTGGCCGGCACGTCGACTGCGATCGGTCCGAACGAGGAAATTCGTTCGGCGCTCTCTCCGCGAGACGCAGCCGAGAAATTCTGGGAAGACATCGTGAATGAACCACTGAGCGATCTGCAACGCGACACCGTGATTGCTGCGATCGACAAGGTCTTCATCACCAACGAGGTGACGCGATGAGGCCTTTGAGTCTTGAGTTCACCGCTTTCGGTTCCTATCCGGGCACGCAATCGGTGGATTTCACATCGCTGGCGGAATTAGGTCTCTATGTCGTGACTGGCCCGACTGGTTCAGGCAAGACGACGATCTTCGATGCGATGGCGTACGCGCTGTACGGAGAAGTTCCTGGCGCACGAGACAAGGGCGATGTCCGATCGCAACATGCCGACGCCGAAGCGACGTGTTCGGTTGTCTTTCACTTTTCCGTGAACGGAATCGAGTACCGAGTTGAGCGCACACCGGAGCAGTTACGACCGCGTCTCCGGGGCGGCGGCGATCCGGTCAAAGTGCCGGCAAAAGCTTCGCTCGTTCGTGAAGACACGGGCGATGCGATAGCGAGCCAACCAACGAAAGTTACGCCCGCCTGTATTGAACTGATTGGGCTCGATGGTCAGCAGTTCGAGCGCGTGGTGCTCCTTCCCCAAGGCCAGTTTCAGGAGTTCTTGCTGGCCAACACCGCGGTTCGTCTGCCGCTTCTTCGTCAACTCTTTGGTACAGGAAAATGGCTCACAGTTGTTGGCGAATTGCAGGATCAAGCGAAAGCCGCAAAGGCGATCGTTGCCGATATCGAGAGTCAACTAGGCAATCGCATCTATGCGATTTCGAGTTCGCTGGACAACGCCGAGAGCGAGTTGTCGACAACTGAGGATCTCGACACCGAGCCGTCAACGGGCGAAGACGAGAACGAAGACGCGGGAGAGCCGTCGATCGACTCGCTTGCCGATCGCCTCAACCGTCTTGAACGGCGAAGTGCTCCACTTAAAGACGAGGAGCGCCGGCACACAACATTGGCGGCGGAGGCCGGAAATGCATTCACTCTCGCCAATTCCATTTGCGAGTCGTGGGATGCCCGCGTTGATCTTCGAAGCGAACGCGAGCAACTCGACAGCGGGCGAGCTGAACATGAAAAGCGAACGGCATCACGTGACTCATTTGTAGATGCCGAACCCGTGCTTGAGGCGCTCAAAATTGAACGACGCGATCGAGAAGAACAAGCGAAAGCAGCGGAGGCGCACGAAGAAGCAACAAGGTCACTGATGGATGAGTGTGTTGCGACTGGGATCGGCGAGATCCGCGATCCCGATCTCGCAGCCGATGCCTTGTTGAACGCTCGAAATGAGAACGCTCGCCAGATGCAATCGCTTTCGCAGCTCGCCGACGCGGACCAGTTGTTGGCGGAACTGATCGCCGAAAAGCGTCGACTCGGTGAAGAGCGAAAAAATGGTGACGATCGCATCGAAGAGATCAATCAGTTTCTTGCTCCACGTCAGAGCGACAAAAAAGATTTTGAAGCACTCGCAGCGACGGAGTTGCAGCGCAAGATCGAAGTAGATGCCGCAGCTGCTCATGTCGACCTGCGAAAGGAACTTCTCGAGATTGGCCCAAAGATTGTGGCCGCGACGGCGACGCAGAAGGAAGCGAGTGACCGCCAGCAAGCTGCCAGCAAGGCCTTCGATGATTCTGCTGCGCCGCGGTTAGCTGCGTCGCTTGTTCCTGGTGAACCTTGCGCGGTTTGCGGTTCCACAGAACATCCGCGTCCCGCGTTGTCTTCGACTGAGGGCTTGGTCAGCAGCGCCGAACGCGACAAGGCTACCGACGAACTTTTTCGCGCTGCAGCGGCACTCCGAGACCTAGGCAATCGCCAGCAGCAGTTGATCGAAGAACTGGGCGAATTTGTTTCACGATCGCTCGAGGATCTCAGTTTCGAACGTGACCAAGCAAGAGCTGCTCATGAGGCTGCGCAGAATGCAGCGAACCAACTCAAGAACCTCGCCGCCGAGATCGAGTTGGCAGAGAACGAGAAAGACAAACTCGACGCCCGTCAGATCGAAATCGATGTCGAACTCGCCGGAGTCGGACCGCGTATCGAGACGGCGGAAAGTCATTGTGTGGAACTTCGTAACGATTTGGGTGAGTTCGCCCAAGCTCTGAGCGAAGACTCAGCGGGTGCAATCACCGCACTTCGAGACGTTTCAAGTGCGCTTGCACTTGTAGGGACATCCATTGAATCTTGTCGCCTCGCGGCGAAGGCGTTGACCGGCGCCGAAGCTAGGGCAAAATCATCTGCCACTGCTCTTGCCGATGCGCTGGTGTCATCACCATTTGCGACTGTGGCTGAGGCAGAAGCGGTTGCTCTTGATTCGGAAACGCTCGATGAACTGACAACTGCGATCGTCGACTACGACACGAGAGACGCAAGAAATCAGACACTCCTCGAAGAGAATCTCAAGATCGATCTTCCCGATGAGCGTCCCGACGTCACCGAACTGAAGTTGCTGGCCGACGCGACGCAAGCAAAAGCACAGGAAGCAACCAATGCACTTGGAACACTTACGGCACATTTTGACCAAGCGCGAAGAAATCTGAATGAGGCAAACTCGATCATCGGTGGATCGGAAGATGCATATGAGCGAATGAAATCGCTTGAGTCACTTGCGAAGACCTGCGATGGACAAGGTCCGCGACGCATCGCGCTCGAAACCTGGGTTCTTGCCGGGGAACTCGAACGGGTCGCTGCCGCAGCAAATCATCACCTCGGAAAAATGACCCACGGCCGATACCAATTGCAGCGTTCGGAGATCACGGCCGACGGCCGAAGTCAATCGGGTCTCGACCTGCGTGTGCTCGATGCCCATACTGGCTCTTCGCGTCGGCCGGGCTCACTGAGCGGTGGCGAACAGTTCCAAGCTTCGTTGGCGCTGGCGCTTGGTCTCGCCGATGTGATCGGTCATGGTGGGAATGCAAACGGCCGTGTGTTCGAAGCGCTGTTTGTTGATGAAGGCTTCGGATCTCTCGACCCCGAATCGCTCGATCAAGCAGTCGAAGCTCTCATGCAGATTCAGGCCGGCGGCCGAACCGTCGGCGTCATCACCCACGTTGAGGCAATGAAAGAAACGCTCGACATCGGTATTCGTGTCGATCGGCTTCCGAACGGCAAGGGATCGACCCTCACCGTTCGGCCAAACGGCTAGCGATTACGCCGGTTCGGCAGATGCGGTGATGATGTGATCAAGCCACCACTGCGGAGCGTTGTCGATGAGGTGTCCAATATGTGAGTAGTCGTGCCAGCGACTGATCTTGCCGTCGCGAACTTCCATCACGGTCACAAACGGGTGGTCGATGACCTCGCCGGTGTGGAACATCCAACGTTCCATGTGTTCCCAAATCACCATGTTGCCCTGGGCAACGATGTGCTTGGGGAAGTGGAAGTAGCCCTGCAGCGGTTCGATGCCGATCTTGAGACGACGAACGATGTCAGCTCCGCCGACCGCACCCACTGGGTCCATACCGACATCGGTGTAGTGGCAATCGTCGGTGAAGAACGTGGCCATGGCATCCCAGTCACGCTCGAAATGGGCGTACCAGTAGTTCTCGACAACCTCTTTGTTGCGGGCTTCGGTGCTGTCCATGGGGTCCCCCTGAAAGGCGATCTGAAGTGTGCAGCGTAGGCCGGAGGCGAAAGGTGCTGAGCCGTGA
>CANGMY010000109.1 GCA_947455015.1 Microthrixaceae bacterium
GCGTTCCCGGCAATCGGGAAGAACATCGAATACGCAATTGTTGCGATCGTGCTCATCTCGCTGATCCCGATTGCGATCGAGTTCATCCGTCACCGCCGTAGCAAGCCCAAGGGCAAGCACTTCGCCGAATAACACCGCAAAACGACGACCGGCGCCGCCTACTCCCATAAGGAAGTGGTTCGGCGCCGGGCGAGAATGCCGCAGGTGTGCGAATCAGAAACTGATCAGCGCTGGCCCTGCAGCTTGCGGTTCTTGATCTTTGACTTGAGGAAGTCTCGGTTCATCATTGCGATGAAGTCGATCGGGATTTCCTTCGGGCACGCTTCTTGGCATTCGCCGTAGTTCGTGCATGAACCGAAGAACATCTCCATGGTCTCGACCATGTCCTCGGTGCGCTTCCAGCGTTCGGCCTGACCCTGCGGAAGCAGGTTGAGGTGCGCCAGCTTGGCTGACGTGAACAACTGAGCAGCGCCGTTCGGGCAGGCAGCAACGCATGCACCGCAACCGATGCACGCAGCAGCGTCCATGGCGGTGTCGGCTGCGGCCTTCGGAATGAGGATCTCGTTCGCATCGCGAGGACCACCGGTGTCGGAGGTGATGAAACCGCCGGACTCGATGATGGCGTCGAACGCGCTGCGATCGACCATGAGATCCTTCAGCACCGGGAACGCAGCGGCACGCCACGGCTCGATGGTGACGGTCTCGCCGTCGTGGAACTTGCGCATGTGCAACTGACAGGTTGCGGTGCCCTTCTGAGGACCGTGTGCCTGACCGTTGATCATGAGGCCACAAGTGCCACAGATGCCTTCACGACAATCACTATCGAACGTGATCGGCTCATGGCCATTGTCGATGAGGTTTTCGTTGACGAGGTCGAGCATTTCGAGGAAAGACATTTCGTCCTTCACATCGGTTGCTTCGTAGGTCTCGAAATGGCCGGAATCGGTAGGACCGCTCTGGCGCCAGACCTTGAGTGTGAGATTCACATTGGCTCCTGGTTACTTGTAGCTGCGCTCGACGGGCTTCACGGTTTCAAACACGAGAGGCTCTTTGTGAAGAGTCGCGGCTTGGCCGGATCCTTCCCATTCCCATGCGCCGACAAACGAGAAGTTCTCGTCATCACGCTTGGCTTCGCCTTCTTCGGTCTGATGCTCAACACGGAAGTGACCACCACAGGACTCTTCACGCATAAGAGCATCGCGGCACATCAATTCGCCGAGTTCGAAGAAGTCAGCAACGCGGCCGACCTTTTCGAGTGACTGGTTGACGCCATCTGGATCGCCGAGCACACGAACGTTCTTTTCGAACTCTTCGCGCAATGCGGGGATCTCGGAGAGTGCCTTCTCAAGACCGTTCTTGTCGCGGGCCATGCCGCAGTAATCCCAAACGATCTTGCCGAGTTCACGGTGGTAGTACTCCGGCGACTTGGTGCCACCAACGCTGATCCAACGACGCATGTCGTCTTGGACGGTCGCCACTGAAGCGGCGAACGCAGGATCGTCTGTGCCGACTGGTGTCTTTCCGAGCAAGCCCGAGAGGTAATCGCCGATCGTGTTGGGGGCAACGAAGTAGCCGTCGGCCAGACCCTGCATGAGGGCAGAAGCGCCGAGACGGTTTGCGCCGTGATCAGAGAAGTTGGCTTCACCGAGTGCGTACAGGCCGGGAATGTTGGTCATGAGGTTGTAGTCAACCCACAGTCCACCCATTGTGTAGTGAGATGCCGGGTAGATGCGCATCGGCATCTTCATCGGGTTCTCGTCGGTGATGCGCTCGTACATGTCGAACAAGTTGCCATAACGCTCGAACACGACGTTCTCGCCAAGACGGCCAATTGATTCGGCGAAGTCGAGATACACGCCGTTCTTGATCGGGCCAACACCGCGGCCTTCGTCAACAACCTGCTTCGCGTTACGTGACGCAATGTCACGCGGCGCGAGGTTGCCGAAGGATGGGTACTTGCGCTCGAGGAAGTAATCGCGATCCTCTTCCGGAATGTTTTCCGGAGCACGGTTGTCGTCGAACTGCTTCGGCACCCAGATGCGGCCGTCGTTACGAAGCGATTCCGACATAAGCGTGAGCTTCGACTGGAATTCATCGCTGGCCGGGATACACGTGGGATGAATCTGTGTGTAGCAAGGGTTCGCGAACAGCGCGCCCTTCTTATGTGCTCGCCAAGCGGCCGTGACATTCGAGTTCATGGCGTTGGTGGACAAGTAGAAGGCATTGCCGTAACCGCCGGTGCAAAGCAGCGTGGCGTGACCCGCCCAGCTCTTGATGTCGCCGGTGATGAGGTCGCGAGTGACGATGCCTGCAGCAACGCCGTCCTTGGTGACGACATCGAGCAGCTCGGTCTTGGTGTGAAGTTCCACACGACCAAGCGATACCTGCTGCATGAGGGCCTGGTAGGCGCCAAGCAGAAGCTGCTGACCGGTTTGGCCACGGGCGTAGAACGTACGGCTGACCTGCGCACCACCGAATGAACGGTTGTCGAGAAGACCACCGTATTCACGTGCGAAGGGAACGCCCTGCGCTACGCACTGATCGATGATGTTGACGCTGACTTCGGCCAAGCGATGAACGTTGGACTCGCGTGAACGGAAGTCGCCGCCCTTGACCGTGTCGTAGAACAAACGATGGACGCTGTCGCCATCGTTCTTGTAGTTCTTCGCACCGTTGATGCCACCCTGCGCAGCAATCGAATGTGCTCGACGCGGTGAGTCGTGGAAGGTGAAGCACTTCACCTGATAGCCGAGTTCGGCGAGTGTCGCCGCGGCGGCTGCACCGGCAAGACCGGTTCCAACCACGAGCACCGTGAACTTCCGCTTGTTCGCGGGGTTCACGAGTTTCATGTTGAACTTGTGATTGGTCCAACGGTCCTCAATGGGACCGGAGGGGACCTTGGAGTCGAGAGTGATTGTGCTCATCTGTTGCTCCTTCAGCCGACCACGCCGGTAAGCACGGCGATGGGGAATGTGATGTTGACGCCAGCCACAAGAATCGCGAAGCCCGCAGCAAAGCCGCGTCGGATCGGATTGTGGCGGGGATTGAACTGGGCGCTCATGGAACCGAGGCTCTGGAAGATGCTCCAGGCGCCGTGGTAAAGGTGAAACCCGAGTGCGATGTTCGCGATGATGTACAGCGCGGCAACAGGGGCACGGTCGAGGCTCGTTGCGACATTTGAGTACGGGTTGCCGTTGACGAAGTCTGGGTTGGCCCAGCCCCATGTCAGATCGGCGAGATGCCACAGCAGGAATAGGCCGACGATGATGCCGCTCCAACGCATCGTGCGCGCTGCCCAGTTCACGGCTACATAGTCACGAGGTGACTTGTAGTTGACCGGTCGGGCCTTGCGATTGATACGGGTAAGCGCATAGGCCGACTGGATATGCAGCGCGAATGCGCCGATAAGGCCGAGACGCAGGATCCAGAGGACACCAGTAGGCGGAATGATCGGAACGAGCAACTGACGCAGGAACTCTGCGTACTCGTTGAAATGCGACTCGCCCAAATACATCTTGAGGTTGCCGATCATGTGGAAGAGCACGAACCCCATCAGCATGATGCCGGTGAGAGCCATGATCCATTTCTTGCCAACTGAGGACTTGTAAAGGTCGACAATTGCGAAATTGCTGCGTCGGTTCGCCTTGCGGATCGTGGGGGACGAGATGCCCGGAGTGATCGCCGGCGGTTCCTTGGTTGCTGTCACGCGCAGACCTTTCCTGAAAGAGGCTGTGACTGGAAAGTGGCAAGGACAGACACCGTCTGGCCGAGCAGGATCACGCTACTCACCGGCAAAGGCGGGGGGCGAACTGTGCGCAGGCAGATTCGTCACTCGGCTCGCCCGCCGAGGTGGCCGCGGCGATAGGTTGAGGCGTCCATCGTCCGGCCATCGGGTCCGGCAGGGGAGGAAACGATGTCAGAGCGGCCAACCACTCTCGGAGAACTACGTGCATCGGACTGGGTGAGCCGCCCGGTCAAGGAAGAACTCCGTCAGAACGCCATTGTGCGAATTGTCGCCGGCGAACCGCTCTTCGACAGCGTTCTGGGTTACGAGGACACCGTTCTTCCTCAGCTCGAGAACGCCATTCTCGCTGGGCACGACGTGATCTTCTTGGGTGAGCGAGGCCAGGCCAAGACTCGCATGATCCGTTCACTCACCAATCTGCTCGACGAATGGATGCCGATCGTCGCCGGTTCCGAGATCAACGACGACCCCTACGCCCCCGTCTCCAAGCCCGCTCGCGACCTCGTGGCCGAAATGGGCGATGCCACTCCAATTAGCTGGGTGCATCGCGACGAGCGCTACGGCGAGAAGCTCGCCACCCCCGATACCTCGATCGCCGATCTCATCGGCGAGGTCGATCCCATCAAAATCGCCGAGGGTCGACACCTTTCCAATGAAGAGACCATCCACTTCGGCCTCGTGCCCCGCACCAACCGCGGCATCTTCGCCATCAACGAACTTCCCGACCTCGCCGAGCGCATTCAAGTTGGTTTGTTGAACGTGCTCGAAGAGCGTGATGTGCAGATCCGTGGTTTCAAGCTCCGCCTGCCGCTCGATGTCATGTTGTTCGCGTCGGCCAACCCCGACGACTACACCAACCGTGGTCGTCTCATCACGCCGCTTAAGGATCGCTTCGGTTCGCAGATCCGCACGCATTACCCACTCGATGTCGCGACCGAAGTAACGATCGCACTGCAAGAGGCCCGCAATCTCGAGGTTCCGGGCATCGAAGTGCGCGTTCCTGCGTACATGACCGAAATCGTTGCCGAGTTCTCGCAACTTGCTCGCCGCAGCCCGCACATCAATCAGCGTTCAGGCGTGTCGGTGCGTCTCACCGTTGCCAACCTTGAAACGCTTGAAGCCAATGCAATGCGTCGTGCGTTGCAGCATGGCGAAACCATCGTTGTGCCCCGCGTTTCCGATCTCGATGCACTCGCTGCCTCAACCATTGGCAAAGTCGAAATCGAAACGATCGAAGAAGGCCGCGAAGGACTCGTTGTTGAACAGCTCCTGAAAGCTGCGGTGCTTGGGATCTTCCGCGAATACATCGCCATCGAAAACCTTCGTGACGTTGTCGATTCGTTCGACGGCGATCGTTTGGTCAACGCCGGCGAAGACGTTTCATCTGCCGACTATGTCGCTTTGCTTGGCGACATCCCAGCGCTTGCGCCGCACATCACCGCTCTTACCGGTGGCGACACCACGCCGGAGGTTGTTGCGAGTGCAGTTGAGTTCGTGCTCGAAGGTCTGCACCTTTCGAAGCGCCTCAACAAAGATGCCGTTGGTTCACGCGCTCAGTACCGCGGCCGCTGAGAACTTGCGTCTAACTAGCGCTGGTCGTTGACCAGCTCGCGCACGCCATCAAGTCCGGCGATCACAACTCGTTCCACCATCGACCCGGGGAAGATCCCGTGTTCGACGATGCCCGGCGTATTCGCAAGCGCGTGGCCGAGGGCAACGGGGTCGGCAATGGTTCCGAACTGAGCGTCCATCACGAGGTTGCCGTTATCGCTGCGGCGATCACGTGTCGTGACTGCTGAAGCGCCGAGAGCTTCGACAGCGCTGGCCACAACGCCCGGCGCGAAGTCGAGCACCTCGAGCGGCGTTCCGAACGGGCCCAGTGCGGGAACCTGTTTCGATTCGTCGACGACGATGATGAACCGGGGCGACATTGACGCCACGATCTTTTCGCGAGTGTGAGCCGCGCCACCGCCCTTTGTGAGGTTGAACGCAGGGTCGACTTCATCGGCGCCATCGATCGCGATA
>CANGMY010000110.1 GCA_947455015.1 Microthrixaceae bacterium
ACGGACAGGCCAGTTCGTTGCAGGTAGGTGTAGAGGCGGCTCGGAAGGCCGGGGCAGGGGCTGTGGTCGTCGGATTGGCTGATCAACCGGGGGTGACGGCCGAGGACTGGCGACGGATTTCCCTTGCTGAGACAGAACTCCCGATCGTTGTGGCGACCTACGGCGGAGTTCGAGGAAATCCTGTGCGCCTAGGAGCGGTGGTCTGGGATGACCTCCCAAGCGAGGGCGATGAAGGGGCCCGGGTGCTCTTGCGAAGAAGGTCCGACCTCGTGGCGGCGGTAGCCTGCCCGGGCGACGCGTCGGACGTCGACACCGTGGAGGATCTCGACCGATGGAACTGATCAACACCTTCGATGTGAGCGTGCCGATTGAAACGGCATGGAAGGTGCTGACCGACGTTGAGCGCATTGCTCCGTGTCTGCCCGGCGCTCAACTGCAGGAAATCGAAGGCAACGAATACCGCGGCATCGTCAAGGTCAAAGTCGGACCGATCCAGGCGCAGTACAAGGGCAAGGCCACCTTCCTCGAACGTGACGACGTCAATTTCAAAGCGGTGCTCGATGCCGCTGGCCGCGATACCCGCGGCCAAGGCAATGCGAGCGCAATCATCACTGCTCAACTTGAACCGGCCGGTGAAGGCACGCACGTCACCGTGACGACCGATCTCACTGTCACCGGCAAGGTCGCACAGTTCGGTCGCGGTGTCCTGGCCGATGTCAGCGCAAAGTTGCTGACGCAGTTTGTCGACAATCTTGAGCAGACGGTTCTTGTCGACGACGTCATTGCTGCTCCCGCGGCCGAGGCGCCGGCTGCTGCACCTGCCACGGAAACTCCTTCCGCGGCAGCACCGCAAGAAGCGCCGACAATTCGCAAGATCGATCAGCCCGAACCCGAAGCAATCAATCTGCTCGAGCAGGCGGGTTCGCCAGTTCTGAAGCGTGCAGTACCTGTGCTCGGAGTCGCAATCGGCGCACTGATTGTCTACGGACTCATCCGTCGCCGCCGCAAGTGACCACAGTGGCCGACGATCGAGCCCGGGTTGCCGAGTTGCTCGGTCGTGCGCCAATGGGTGAGTTCGAAATAGTTGTACGCAGAACCAACGGCGATCCCGCCGTACTCCGCAACGCGCCTCTCCTTCCTGATGGCACGCCAATGCCGACGCTCTATTGGCTTTGTGACCCAGGCATCCGGTCTGCGATCGGAACGATCGAGTCCGACGGCGGCGTGCGAAACGCGGAATCAGAGCTTGGTCCCGACGTCATTGCGCAGGCGCACGCTGCATACGCCGCCGAACGCCAAAAGGCGATGCCCGAAAATCACGAAGGCCCAGCGCCCTATGGCGGCGTCGGCGGCACTCGCGAAGGGCTCAAGTGTTTGCATGCGCATTACGCGCACTGGCTTGCTGGTGGTGACGATGCCGTGGGCGAGTGGACGAATACACAACTGATTGAGCGTGGACTCATGCCTTCCGATGCGCCGAAGCGAGTGCAGCGATGAGCGCGCCCGTCGCCGCAATCGACTGCGGTACGAATTCAGTTCGCCTTCTCATCACCGCCGATGGTCGAACGCAGATCGAGCGCCTGATGCGCATTACGCGACTCGGCCAGGGTGTCGATGCGACGGGACGTCTCGATCCAGACGCAATCGAGCGAACGCTCGCAGTGCTGCGCGAGTACCGCGAGGTCATCGATCGTCATGGTGCGACCCGAATTCGCATGGCAGCAACTTCGGCATCACGCGATGCATCGAATCGTGACGACTTCTTCAACGCCGCGCAGGAAATTCTTGGCGTTATGCCGGAAGTCATCTCGGGTGAAGAAGAAGGCCGCCTTTCGTTTCTTGGAGCGACGGCCGATCTCGATCCAGCGCTCGGGCCATTTCTTGTGTGCGATATCGGTGGGGGATCAACCGAGTTTGTGTTCGGAACCACCGAGGCTGAATCAACGATTTCGGTCGATATGGGCTGTGTACGCATGACTGAAGCGTGGCTGCATCATGATCCACCGACAGCGGAAGAACTTTCACAAGCACTTTCAGTCATTGATATCCATCTTGATGATGTGCTGCGCGAGATTCCGCAATTGGGCGATGCTCAGACCTTCGTTGGACTCGCCGGAACGGTCAGCAACACAGCTTCGGTGGAACTCGGATTAGCCGAGTACGACCGCGATCAGATTCATCATCTTGTACTCACGCGCCCAGCGGTCGAAGACGTATTCCGAACATTGGCGACCGAGTCGGTCGAACAGCGCAAAGAGAACCCTGGACTCGAAGAACAACGGGCGGACGTCATCGTTGGAGGACTCTGCGTTCTCGTGGCAACGATGCGGCGATTTGGGCTTGCAGAATGCCTCGTTTCGGAGTCCGACATTCTCGACGGTCTGGCGATGTCGCTTCTCTCTGGCGACGAAACGACTCGGTCCTGTTGAGGTCCTGCACCGGCGAAATCCCGTCTTCGGATGGTCGCTAGGATCGCATTTCGTGACCACCTTGTTCGGACGTCGAGTGCTACTTCGTCCACTTGTGGCAACAGATTTCCCCTCGTGGCGCGAGGTCCGACGTCGCAATAGCGAGTGGCTCACCAAGTGGGAACCAACACGACCGCCTGGCGCCCCGGATGTCATTGAGGATCGAGAAGCGTTCACGATTCGCTGCAACGCGCGACAGCGTGAACGCCAATTGGGTTCGGGTTATGGCTTCGGAATTTTTGTCGACGGTGAATTCTCTGGCGAGATCAACTTGTCGTCGGTTCAGAGGGGTCCGTTTCAAAGCGCAAGCATCGGCTACTGGATAGACGAAGCGCGTGCCGGTCACGGCTACACGCCTGAAGCCGTCGTCGTGCTCGCGAAGTACTGCTTCGATGATCTTCATCTTCACCGACTGGAGATCGCGATTGTTCCCCGCAATAGCGCAAGTCGTCGTGTCGTTGAAAAGTTGGATCTACGCGAAGAGGGTCTTGCAAAGGGCTTCCTCGAGATCGATGGAAACTGGGAAGATCACGTTCGATTTGGCATCACGTTTGAAGATTGGGTCGAACGTGGACCTTCGCTGTGCGAAGCGTGGATTTCGTGAGCGACCAAACAATCGATACATCGGAACCAAAACGCGACGGGGCTTTTGTCGCCTTTCGGTATCGCAACTTCCGGTGGATGTGGAGCGCATCGCTCCTTTCGAGCAGTGGCTCGTGGTTGCAGATGGTGGCAGTGCCCTACGTGATTTACACGATCACTGGAAGCGGCGCCTGGCTCGGGTTCGCCGGCTTCCTCGGGTACGCGCCGATGGTAATTACCGGACCGTACGCCGGTTCGGTCGCCGACCGATTTGATCGGCGAAAAGTTCTGATCATCGGCGGCATGATTCAGGCCGCGATCACGTTCGTCCTTTGGTTCGAATGGGTGTCGGGTGTTCGAAATATCGCTTTCTTCCTCGTGATCCTCACTCTTGGCGCGTTTGCCGGAGGATTCACCGTCGCGTCGTGGCAGTCGTTTGTGACCGAACTTGTTCCTCGCGAACATCTGCTCAACGCAGTGACGTTGAATTCGGCGCAGTTCAACGCTGCTCGAGCTTTCGGCCCAGCGCTTGGTGGCGTCGTGCTTGCGACACTTGGCGTCAGTTGGTGTTTCTTTTTCAATGCCGTTTCGTTCCTCGCGATGGTTGGCGGACTTCTGGTGATCTCGGTGCCCCCGCTTGTACGTGCAGTGAAAGTCGGCAAGTCGCGTCCAATCGCAGAAATGCGCGATGCACTGCGCTACGTGCGCACCGTTCCTGGCATCGTCACTTGTCTCATCGTGGTGTTCTCATTGGGCATGCTCGGTGGCCCACTGTTCAACCTGCTCGTCGTGTTCGCTACCGATGTGTACAAAATCGGCGATGGCGCCTACGGCCTTCTCGCAGGTTGTTTGGGCGCCGGCGCAATTATCGTGGCACCGATCGTGGCGGGTGCTGGCGGTCGAGCAAGTCGCAGTCGTGTCTTGACAATCGCAATGGTCGCCTATGGAGTTGCACTTGTTGCGCTTGGTGCAGCGCCGGTCGTTCTCGTCGGGGCAGCAGCATTGCTGGTTGCGGGCGCCGGCTATCTCGGGATCACGGCAAGTCTCAACACCACGGTGCAGTTGCAGGTGAAAGAGGAAATGCGCGGCCGCACAATGGCTCTGTATCTCATGGTGCTTACTGCTGCTGTTCCGTTAGGTGCACTTGTTCAGGGTTGGCTTGTCGACATCATCGGCGTACAAAAGACCGTTGCTGGCGCAGGTGTGTTGTTCTTGTCGGTGTTTCTTGTACTGCGCTTTGTGCTCAACCGGCTTTCAACGATGGACGCCGTCGATCACGCATTCGGCGCCGAAGACGCGCTGCATATTGCTGAAGCGGAAGCAACTGAAGCGGCAATCGATCCGATCTAAGACCGAATCCGTCGAGGTTCAGTCCTCGTCGAAACGTTCGTTTTCCTCGTCGAGTTCACCGAGGTGCGCCTGGCCCTGTGCACACGTACCGCGTGCTGGGCACCAGCGACATCCCCAACTTGGGCGAATGACCGGTGCACGGGTGCCAACCGAGAGTTCGTGCAGCTTTCGGATGCCGTCGGCGGTGCGAGCGACGGCAGAATGCAGAACGCCCTCGGTGATTACTTCAGCTTGAGCCACGCCGGCGTCGAGGTAATAGGAGGCAGCAAGACGAGGCGGTGTTCCGATTCGCATCGTTTCGAGCAGCGAATAGAGCCGCAGATCGTCGAGATGCGACGGGGACATCGAACCGGTCTTGAAATCGATGATGACTTTGCCAGCGGTGAGGCCGTCGGCACGGCCCAAGGTGAGGTCGGATCGGCCGGAGATCACAATGCGATGGTCGAGAAGTTCGAGACGCATGCGGGCTTCGGTGACTGGCGACCAACCGGGCTTGATCGGCGGAAAGCATTCGAGGAAGGTTGCGACTCGTTCGTTGGCGAAGGCGCGCAGCTCGGCCCGATCGGTTTCGGAGCAGGTGGCGAGCCAGCCCGAGATGGAGTCGTCGGATCGTTCGAGTCGGTCCATTGCCTCGTCGACAAGTTCGAGCGGAATGGGGCGACGACGCTGGTGCATCGAAAGTTCGATGGCTTTATGGGCGATGGTGCCGCGGGCGAGTGGTGGGCTCCACTCAAACGGCGTTTCCTTTTCGGTCAGGTGGCGAAGTTCGCAGCCATGAACCATTGAGAGGTCATGCTTATTGACGAACATCGGTGCTTCAGGGCTGATCTCGCCAGCGAGGTCAGCAAGCGCATCTTCGAGGTCGGCACGGAGCGTGGCCTTGAGCGTTGGAGGAAACGTGGGACGGTCCTCAGGAGCCGCGCCGAGAAGGTCGAGCACTTCTTGTTGTGCTGGGTTCAGCGGAGTCTCAGCGTCAGTCATTTCTTTGCATCGTACGGATCGGTTCGGGCACCGCTAGGGACTGTCACAGGCCTCCGGCACACTCGCGGCCATGGAAGCTTCCTCGCTGCGATTTGCAGCCGCCGCCCGATCCCTCGGCGAGGTGGCGCGCGCCGCGGGGCTGGTTGTGCCGGGGTTTCGCAGTCCTCCCCGGATCGATGGTGTCGATCGCACGATCAAACGTCAGGTCGATGCTGCTGGAGTCGAGTCAGTTACCGTGTCCGTGCGCATAAAGGGTCGGCCGTGGGTCTCGGTCCTCGCCGACATGATCGACGGCGTGCTGGCCGCCAACTGCCTTACTGGTCCTACGGCCGGCGCTGCTCGCACCGTCATGTGGGGGGCTGTCGAGGCC
>CANGMY010000111.1 GCA_947455015.1 Microthrixaceae bacterium
AATGGCGCGCGCCGACAAAGCATTCCTGAGTTGGTTGACCTCTTTCGGCTCGCTGTCGGTGCGGGGCTCTCGGTGCACCAAGTTGTCGATGTTGTTGAACCTCACGCACCCGAGGTGTTTTCTCCAACGCTCGTTGAAGTGCACCGACGAGTCTCGCTCGGTCAGCGACTCGGCGACGCCCTCGATGCCTTCGACGAATTGGGAGAACCAGTCCGACCTCTGGCTTCGGCATTGCGGGCATCGGCGTTCGATGGCGTGGCACTTGGTCCAGCCCTCGAACGAGTGGCGGCCGATGCTCGTATGCAGCGTCGAAGGTGGGCCGAAATCAACGCTCGAAAACTTCCGGTACAACTTTTGTTTCCTTTGGTTGTGTGCATCCTTCCGGCCTTTGGACTTTTGGCGATCGTGCCGCTCGTTGTGTCCTCGCTGAGTTCGCTCCATTGGTAACGGCCTGACTTCCCCCTTCCATTTCATGACATCGAAGGAGTTCTTTATGAATCGTGGTATCCGGCGTGTGCGACGCGCCTTGAATGAACTGGCATCGGCCAGGCTTGAACAACTCAACGACTCGGAAATTGAGCGTGCAAGTAACGATCGTGGTCAGACCACTGCGGAATATGCACTCGTATTGCTTGGTGCTGCAGGGATCGCCCTCTTACTTCTTGGCTGGGCCACGCAATCAGGCGCTATCGGCACTCTGTTCGACGCAGTGCTCGGTGGCGTTATCGGCAAGGTGAAGTGATGACGGCGAGGCGGGGGGATCAAGGGCAATCCACCGTGGAGTTCGCATTGGTCCTCCCCCTCGTTGTGCTCGTGGTGTTGTTCATCGTGCAGGCAGGGTTTGTTGTGCGCGACCAATTGCTGGTCTCCCACGCGGCGCGAGAAGCGGCGCGTGCCGCTGCTGTGAGCGATTCCGATCGTTCGGGCGCTGCGCTTGCTGCAGCGCGTCAGGCGGGCGAACTCTCTACCGAGCGTCTTTCGGCGAGTGCCGTCATGGTGGACGGCGATGCAACTGTCCGCGTGGTGATTTCGTATCGGAGCACGACAGACATCGCGATCATTGGTTCGCTTGTTCCCGATATCGATTTGCAGGCGACAGTGCAGATGCGTGTCGAGTCAGACGGAAAGCATCGCCCGTAACAACTCGATCGCCGCAGCTTTATCGAGTGGTTCATTGCCGTTTCCACATTTGGGCGACTGGATGCATGAGGGGCACCCTGCATCACATTCGCAGGATTCAATGACCTCGAGCGTGGCTCGGAGATGGCGGTCGGCTGCGGCGAAGCCGAGTTCAGCCATGCCCGCCCCGCCGGGATAGGCATCGTGGATAACGATCGTGGCTGCGCCAGTTTCGGTCAGATATGGCGTTGAGACACCGCCGACATCCCAACGATCGCAAATGGCAAACAACGGGAGGATGCCGATGCCTGCATGTTCGGCAGCGTGAAGCGCGCCAGGCAGTTCCGCAGGTCCGAGACCAGCAGCACTCGCAATGTGGTCTTCGAAGATGTACCAGAAGGCACGTGTCACAAGTTTCGACGATGGCAGATCGAGTTCGTGCATACCCAACTGCTCACGCGTGAAAGTATCGAAGCGCCGGTAACCGATAACGGTGGTTTCCACTTCGACGGTCCCGACACAAACGGTGGCATTGCCGATTTCGCGTTCCTCGTCGGTGTGAAGAATACGAATGTCGGTAACGGCTCGTGGCTGGGTGTATTCGCCACCGTCGTGCGGTTCAACGATTGCGACGTGATCATCGAGATCAAGTTCGCTCACTCGCCACGCGGTTCCTTGATGCAAGTAGATCGAGCCTGGATGCACGAGTCGAAACGCACGAGCCCCGTCGACTGTTCCAATCAACGAACCGTCTGCAGTGGCGATGCGGAACTCGTTGGCATTTGCACTACGCAAACCGATGTCGTTTGCGGGACGACCGCGTCCGCTCCAGACCGCACCCAGCCCAGCGCGCGCAGTAGGCATGCGGATCTTGAGGAGATCGTCCTGAACGAGTTCGCGGATTGCATCGTCGAGAACGTCGGGCCACCACGCTTCGTCAGCATCGGTAAGCGGTAGTTCAAAAGCGGCGCAGGCCAAGTGCGGATACAAGACGTACGGATTGTTGGTGTTGACGACCGCTGGTTCGGGGGATCGTTGAAAGAGTTCGATGGGATTGTGAACGAACCATTGGTCGAGTTGATCGTCCCCAGCGACCAGAACGGCCAACGATTGTTGCGACTCGCGACCGGCACGACCTGCCTGCTGCCACATCGATGCAATGGTTCCGGGGAAACCATTGAGAATGCAGGCGTCGAGTCCACCCACGTCGATACCGAGTTCAAGTGCTGTCGTCGCAACGACTCCTCGGAGTGTTCCGTCAAAGAGTTCCTTCTCGATTTCTCGACGTTCAGCCGTGAGATAGCCACCGCGATAGGACCGGACAGTGGGAGCAAGGCGCTTGGTGAGCCGACGTTGTACGTCGGCAGTAACAAGTTCGGTTCCTTTGCGGCTGCGGCAGAATGCGATCGTTCGGTGATCATCTTTGATGAGTGCACTCATAAGTTCCGCTGTATCGCGCGATGACGACACCGACTTTGGTTCTTCCTCAGACCCATCGTTGATGCCGTCTGGATCCCACAACACGAAGAGGCGCTCGCCGCGAGGCGATCCGTCTTCAACGACTGCTTCGACGGGGAGTCCGCAAAGTGTTGAAGCGAGTGCCGATGGATCGCCGATGGTCGCAGAAGTGAAGATGAACACGGGATCGGATCCGTAGTGCGCGCAAATGCGCCGCAAGCGCCGAAGCACTTGCGCAACGTTGCTGCCGAACATGCCGCGCAACATGTGCAGCTCGTCGATGACGACGTACCGAAGTCGTTTGAAGTACGTGCCCCAGTTGGCGTGCACCGGCAGCATGCTCATGTGCAGCATTTCTGGATTCGTGAGCAAAACATTTGCGTGCGAGCGAGTCCACTTGCGTTGCTCAGGGGAGGAATCGCCGTCATGGGTTGCCGCGATGAGGCCCGGAACATTGAGTGAAGTGATCGAACGGAGTTGGTCCTGGGCGAGCGCCTTGGTGGGAAAGAGAAGCAGCGCAGTGGCCGGGAGGGGACCAGCAGCGATCGCTTCGGCGATTGGAAGTTGAAAGCACAGCGATTTTCCCGATGCCGTGCCGGTTGCGATTGCGACGGAACGGCCTGCTCTTGCGTGGTTGATCGCCTCGGCCTGGTGCGACCACAGGCCTTGTTCGGGGACAAGATCTTCAATGACGTCAGAAAGAGGTTGGGCGAGTTTGGCGAAACGTGCACTGCGTTCTGGGGAACGTTCGACGTGCACAACGCGAGGGTCTGTGCCGAGCGCGGCCACAAACGCGTCGAGAGTTGGGGGAGTGCGCCGAGCCATCGGGCTGATCGTATGACCGGAGTCTGACTCTGCCACTCTCCGCCAGATTTTCGGCCGGGACGGACAGCGATTCGACCGGTAACCTTGCGTCTCTCGGCGCAGTTGTGTCGGCCACTCACCGAAACGGATTCTCGGGTGATTTTTGATCTGGCGGTAACCGAACATAGTGATGGCGTTGTGGTCATTTCGATAATCGGCGAACTCGACATGTCAACAGCACCGCGACTTCGGGAGGAACTGATTCGCGTCGCGGCCGCCATGGAAACGCCGCGTGTGGTGCTCGACCTGGCTGGTGTCGATCTGCTTGATCCGACTGGTCTCGGTGTGATCTTCGACGGAGTGAAACGCACTCGATCTCGCGGCGGCGACCTGACATTGGCTCGTGCCGAAGCCCAGGTGCTCCGGGATCTGGAAATTACGAGAGTGATCGAGATTCTCCCGGTATTCGAATCGGTGGACGAGGCGGTCCAGTCATTCTCCGGCTGACTTTCGAGATGTAATACACACGTCACATTTGGGAAACCGGTTGATGATCTTGCCGGAATAGACAGCAAGGATGGGATTGCCAGTGACCGACAATGAACTGACAGAACACCATCCATGGAGCCATACGTGGCTCGGGACGGATCGGTTCTTGGCTCGTCGGCTGGCCCGGCCAGCGGCCCGATTTCTCGCGATTGAAGCAGCGAGCGGAATCTTGCTGCTCGCTGCCACAGTGATTGCGCTGATCTGGGCGAACTCACCATGGAAGGACTCCTACGCGTCATTTCTGAATGCAGAAATCATTCTTGACGCAGGACCTGTGGGCATCCATCTCACGCTGCAGGAGTTTGTGAATGACGCGCTCATGGCGTTTTTCTTCTTCGTCGCCGGCCTTGAAATCAAGAGAGAGTTAGTCAAGGGCGAGCTTCGGGATCGCAAGGCTGCTGCACTTCCGATCATCGCCGCACTTGGCGGAATGATCGTTCCGGCCATCATCTACTTTGCGATCAATGCCGGTTCATCCTCGTCACATGGATGGGGGATTCCGATGGCGACCGACATCGCGTTCGCCGTTGGCATCGTTTCGCTTCTCGGCAATCGAGTTCCGGTTGCGCTGAAACTCTTTCTTCTCACCCTTGCTGTCGCCGACGACTTGGGCGCCATTGGTGTCATCGCGATCTTCTATAGCCAGTCAGTCAATTTCGTGTGGCTTGGCGCGTCAGTTGCATTGCTTGTTCTCGTATGGCTGATGCGCCGCCGACGCATTTGGTACGGCCCGCTGTATCTCGCAATCGGCATCGTGGTTTGGTACTGCATGTTGAAATCTGGCGTGCACGCGACGGTGGCGGGAGTCGCGATGGGCTTCTTGACTCCGACGGATGCATTGCGTCCTGATCTCGATTCGGAAGCAATTGCCGACCGACTGGAAAACCAAGCGGAGTTGAGCGCAGCTGATGTTGCCGCCGCATCGTTTTTGATTAATGAGTCAGTGCCAGTTGGTGAGCGTCTCGTTGATCGGATCCTCCCCTGGACGAGTTACGTGATTATCCCGATCTTTGCGCTTTGCAACGCAGGGATTCTGCTCACATCTGAATCACTTCGTGCCGCAGCGGGCTCAACGGTCACATGGGGAGTTGCACTCGGACTCGTTGTTGGAAAAACAGTGGGCGTATTTGGAGCCGCAACGATTGCGATTGCAATTGGGATTGCTCGTCGCCCGCGCGGCGCGACCAATCTTCATGTGCTCGGTATTGCAATGGCCGCAGGTATTGGCTTCACGGTCGCACTGTTTGTGACTGGGCTCGCCTTTACTGATCCGATGTTCACTGAAGAGGCCAAAGTCGGAATTCTCGGTGCTTCCGCCGTGGCCGGGCTTCTCTCCGCCGTTGTATTGAGCATCGCTGCGAAACGATCAAGCGCTGCAGAACTCGCGATTGAAGCTGCAGAGAATGCTGAACTCTTCGATGTGATTCCTAACTCAGCGCTGATCCCAAAAAGCCCCAATTAAAGGGAGTAACGAGCGTCGCTGAAATTTTCTCAGGTCGGCTTGGAATCGCCTGTTTCGATGTAGCGACCGAGTTCTCGACGTGCGAGTTGCATGCGATGAACTTCGTCGGGTCCGTCGGCGAATCGAAGTGTGCGAAGGCCGGCCCACATTCCCGCTAATGGGAAATCTTGTGACACACCGCCGCCGCCATGCGCCTGTATAGCTCGATCGACAACGGCGAGAGCAACGTTAGGTGCGATCACTTTGATGGCAGAGATTTCTGTACGCGCACCCTTGTTGCC
>CANGMY010000112.1 GCA_947455015.1 Microthrixaceae bacterium
ACGCCCCCACGCTACGGCGCAAACGCCACAAAGAACACCTTTTGGGTGCGAGACCCGTCCGCGAGGAGAGCTCAGCCGATTCTGGACAAGTAATTGATCAGCATGAGACCCCAAACCGGAGCAACCACAAGCCAGGCGTCAATCCGGCGCAGCGCTGGGCCAGCGGAGGATGCCGTTGGCGCGAGTGCCGAGGCCAACGGTGGCCCAAGCGGTGCGAGCACTGCGACCAGACCTCCGAACACCCAACCCGCGCGAGTTTCGAACGGACCGATCTGGAAGACCGCTTCAGCAAAGGTCATGACCAACACCGCCGCGATACCTGAGAGCGGACCCTCGAACACGCTGCCGGCCTCGGAGCCCATCAAGTAATCACCGGTTTCATAGGCGCTAACGAGAATGAGGAGAACAACGAGCGCACCCATATCAGTGCGGCCGATGAGAACAACTGAACCGGCGGCGATGGCCGGGAGCATCGCGGACCGAAGGCCAACGATGACGTCACTGCGGAGCATCGCTCCGCCAACAAACACAAGTCCGGCAGAAAGAATGATCCCTGCACCAAAACCGAAGGGGCCACCTATGGCTGCGATCGGAACGAGTGCGGCGGCGACACCTCCAAGCACCGGAGTCGCGCGGCGACCACTATCGATCCAGGTACGAACGGTTTGCATCGCAGCAACTGCAGCAACGACCGCAAAGAGAACGGCAACTGCAATCGTCCCGAGCGCACACGCAACGCACGCGGCAATGAACCACAACACGCCGAGCCGAGCATGCGGACCATCGGGCTTTGGGAGATAGGCAAACCGGCGAACGAGCGAGGGCTTTGCTTTTGCAGCGCTCATCGGAATCCACCCGAGACTGGCGGCAAGACTGCGACTTCGTCTCCGTCGCCCACCGGAGTTGCGCCAGTTGCAGGTTCTCCGTTGCACCACACCCGGCTATTGGCAACCACCTCAGCGAAATCGGATCCATAGCGAACAATCGCTTCAGCTAGAACTTCATCGACCGTTGACCCCGGGACTGTGTCACGACCAGTTCCTGCGGCTTCCCGAGCCGATGCGAACAGTCGAAGAGTTGCCACATGCGCAGGTTACGCGGTGAGCGCCACACCTCGGTCTCGAGGGTCGGGTACCGTCACGCCGTGACTCGCCTGCTTCTCGTCCGCCATGGCCAATCAGAATGGAACGCAGTTGGACGTTGGCAAGGAAAGGCCGACCCCGCCCTCACCGACTTCGGTCGGCAACAGGCGTTCCATGCCGCTCAACGCATCGGGTCGGTCGACCTCATCGTGGCCTCACCCCTCATCCGAGCTTTTGAAACTGCTCAAATCATCAGTTCGCAGATCGGCGTCGGCCCCATCGTCATCGACCCCGACCTCATGGAACGCGATGCCGGCGAATGGGAAGGACTTACGCGCGCCGAGATCGAAACCGAGTGGCCTGGTTATCTCGGTCACGACAAATGGCCACCTGGCTACGAACTGCACGACGAGTTGCTCGTACGCACACGCGCCGCACTCGATCGCATCCACGCAGACTACGAAGGTGCCGACGTCCTCGTACTCACACATGGCGGTGTCATCGGCACTCTTGAGGTGCAACATTCCGAGCAGTGGCAACGAATGCCCAACCTTGGCGGAAGAGTGTTCACCCATCATGGCGATCGTCTTCAACTTGGCGAACGCGTTGTGTTGGTTGAAGACGACGAAATCACGATCCCCGATCAGATCTGAGCGGGGTAGTGGCCGAGCCAGTCCAATCATCGCTGCCAGTTGAGATCATTCGTTCTCGGCGTCGGCGAAAGACTGTCCAAGCAACCATCGTCGACGGCGTCATTCGTGTCCAAGCTCCGGCCTCAATGTCCAAACGCGAACTCGACGAACACGTCTCATATCTCGTCGCGCGGCTTGAACGCCGTTATCGATCCGAATCGGTTGATCTCGAAGCCCGTGCACTTCGACTCTCGAAACGATTCGCTCTTCCCAAGGCCACATCAGTTGTGTGGGCAGACCAACGCAGCCAGTGGGGTTCCTGCACCCCGACCACTGGCGAAATCCGAATCTCGAATCGGCTCGCCGCGTACCCGCCTTGGATTCTCGACTATGTACTTGTGCACGAACTCGCGCATCTCGTTGAAGCAAACCACTCCCCCGCATTTAACGCTTTAGTGGCGAAGTACCCGCTCGCGGAACGCGCCCGCGGCTTTCTCATGGCAATTTCTTTTGGCGATACTGGCGTCGCCGAGGACGTCGACGGCGAAGCACCTGAAGTCACCGATGACTTCGACGCCGAAGTACTCGACGACGCCCAAGACCTTCAAGGGCTTCCATACCCTGATCGCGCTCCAACAACGGACAAGCCTGAATCACCACTCACGCTGTTCTAGGAACCGACCTTCGTTCCCACCACGACGCAATGCGGATGGAAATAGCCCTTATCAAGGCGTGCGACACGAGTTGTAAGTCCATTGCTCGTCATCAACATTTCGAGATCTGCAGCCGAAGGAAAGTCCAAAGCATCGCCATCGGTGATTCTCATCACTTTGGTAGCGAGGAACTCTTGGAACTGTGCAATACGCGCCTTGAACCGAGGTTTGGTATCAACTTCCTTGACGATCAGAACCCCTCCGGGCGCGAGTACAGCAGCACACTCCGCCAAGAGTCGTGATCGATCTTCTGGAGCAAGGAGATACAACACATCCGCGAAAACAATCGCGTTCCACCCACCACCGACAGTCGGTATCTCGCCTGATGGGCGATGTTCAAACGAAACCGTTGCTTCGTCTGAACGAAGTCCTTGAAGTGACCCTTGAGCGAGCTTGATCTTCTCTTCGTCGATATCGACTCCGACAACATTTCGACTTCGCGACGACAGCGCTATGAAACTCGTGAACACGCCGTGGCCGCAACCCACTTCGAGGATGTTCCCAGCGCGCGGAATCTCTAACTCAAGCGCTTCAAATGGCGCGGTCCACCAACGAATACTCGTGTGGACTCGAGAGGAACGAGGCGCCTGTTTCCATAATCCAAGTGCGCGTTTCGCCGCTGCCGATCGAGGCGGCTTCACAGCCCCGCCCTCGGAAGATCGGCAAAGGTGCCGAGTCGAAAACCGAGTTCATTGATGGCAATGCGGACAGTCTCGGAACACAGCGCGTTGAATTCGGCGTCCCACTTGTAATTCCACTTATATCGCTCTCGTGCCGGATCATCAGGAAGACCCGGATGCGTCGCAAGTTCGGCACTTGCTGCACCCGACGAGGCCAAGCGACCAACCGCTTCGACCATTTCGCCCAAACCAATGGAGCCGGCCTCGTCAAGGCCAGTCGCTGCACCCGTCCAGGCCCAATGTCGTTCGCTCAGCTGCGCTTCGAGCCGTTTGGCAAGTCGACGAACTGTGATTCCAACGGGACCGCGCGCATTTGATCGCATCACTCGAATTGCATGCACATCAGTCGCGTCGCCGAGATCGAGCAGCACGTCACTCACTGTCGGCCACAAGTGAACGTTCTGATGTGTGTCGAAATGGTCGACAGTCAGCCCGGCGGACCGAATCGCGTCGAGTTGAGCAGTGAATTCACGACGAAGATCATCGGGATCGATACGACCAGCCGCAGCGCGGGGCACAAATGAGCGCCACGTCGGATAGAAGTTTCCTGATCGGTCGACGAGAGACGGGATCTCGCGCGCAGACAGAAGCGGCGGATCTTCGCCGACGACGGTGAAGTGGGCGCCGACTCCGAGACTCGGGACATCGTGTAATCGCTTTACGGTTGACTCGAATGCCGGCGCAACGGCGATCACCGAAGCCGAGGTAACAACCCCGTGCTCGTGCGCGTCGAGAATTCCTTCCGAAACTCGTTCGGTAAGGCCATAGTCATCAGCCGAAACAATGAGAATTGGCTGTTCGTCGTCAGACAGGCTCACGAGGCCGCGCCGCCTCCTGAATTCCAAGGCTGGCGCACTTCGATGGGCAGGGGTTCGAGCGACTGCAAGTCACTGCGCAGTTCCCACATCTCTCGGAGGATCTTGAAGATGACCGCGTTCGACGAAAGCGTCGAGATGCCGCGCGTTCGGGGGAAGTAGTCGACGCCGAACTGCACAATGCTGAAACCGAGTTTCTGTGCACGCGCAAGAAGTTCAACATCAATAAACGAACCCTCGCTATGGAGTTCGATGTTGTCGAGCAAAGAGCGACGCATGAGCTTGAACGCGAAGTTCATGTCGCGAAGTCGAAGACCAAACACCGTCTGAATGAGGTGGTTGTAGACGTAGCTATACACAAGTCGACGCGCGCCCTCGCCAGTGCGATCGAACCGATACGCGCTGACGATGTCAGCTTCGTAGATGCGCAGAAGTCGAACCGCTTTGGAGACCTCGGCCATATCGAACGGAAGATCGGCATCGGTGTAGAGAACAATCTCGCCCTTGGCGTTTTCAAAGCCGGTCTTGAGCGTTCCACCAAGTTTGCGATTTGTCTCGTGATGAACAACAGAGATGCGTTCGTCGGCCGCAGCCATTTCGTCAGCAATCTTGCCAGTGGCATCAGTGGAGGCATCGTTGATGATGAGGACGTCGTAACGAGCGATCTCACCCGCCTCGATGAGTGCGTCGCCAGCCTCAAACGCAGCCGCGACAGCGCGCGCAATGGTCTCTTCCTCGTTCCACATCGGATAGAAGATCGTGAGGCTGTCGAAATGCGCCATGGCCTCAGGCTACGTAGTAACCACGGCCGAATGCGAAGGCCCACACCAGCAGCACAATTCCGCTCACCGACCACCACGCCCAGCGCAGGCCCCGGCGGTCAGCCAGGAAGCCCCCGAGCACAAGGAAACACGGGAATGTCGACAGGAGATATCGCCCTGTCCCCTGGAAATCCTTGGTGCCGATAAGGGCAATGGCGAGCATCGAGAAGCAGTACAGGCCATAGCCCCAACCGAACTTTTTCCAAACCTGCCAGGCCAAGAACAGGAACCCAAGAACGAACAAGCCCTGCAGGATCACGGTCACGGCGTACTGCACTTTTTCGAAGGTGGCGGTGTCCCCATGCTGCAGCCACTGCCAGGTCCAGCGCGGAAGATTCTTGATCTGCTGAAACCAGGTGATCTTGAACCAGGTTCGCGGACCCGAACCCTGATCCCACCCCGGGGCGCGCTGCACTTCGTCGAACGCAAGCGGATGCCCGAACCGAACACCGAGATAGGTCATGTATCCAACAAGACCTCCGAGCGAGAGCAACACGCCCGCATCGGCAGGCTGTAGGCGACGCCACATCACCCGGGGCCTCCACCGCGAGTCGCCTGCCTCGATCACGTGTCGGCGCCAAAGCGCGACAGCAACAAGGCCAATGATGAGCGCGATGCCAACTGGTCGAGTTGCAGTTGCAACTGCGCCTGCGAGACCAGCAAGGATCGGATGATTGCGTTCGAGCAAAAGAAACGCGCCAACCGCTGCAAGCAAAAACAGCGCATCCCCGTAGACCGCTCCGAATAAATAAAAAACGTACGGATAGACAAGCAATGTGATGAGTGCGATGCGTGCAACACGATCGGTGACGTGATCGCGGAACCACTTGAAGATCGCCAACACCGCTCCGAGGCCGCATGCGATCGTCACCAACGAACCCAACAACTTCACCGACAACGTTGTGGCGGAATGCAATCCCCACATCAC
>CANGMY010000113.1 GCA_947455015.1 Microthrixaceae bacterium
AGTTTCTTCATGCGAACAGTGCCTCCACGAATTCGTGTGCATCGAATGGAACGAGATCTTCGGCGCCTTCACCAAGACCGACCAACTTCACCGGAATTCCGAGTTGATCGTGAATGGCGATCACGATGCCACCCTTAGCGGAACCATCAAGTTTCGTCAGTACGACACCGGTGAGTTCCACGGCGTCAGTGAATTGTTTTGCTTGCACCAACCCGTTTTGTCCGGTGGTTGCATCGATCACCAGGAGCACTTCAGTCACGGTTCCGGCGCCTTTGTCGGCGACTCGGCGAACCTTGCTCAGTTCTTCCATGAGGTTCACGTTGTTGTGAAGACGACCAGCGGTGTCGGCAAGAACGAGGTCGATAGCTCGCGCATTTGCTGCATCGACACCATCGAAGATCACCGCGCTTGGATCGCCGCCTTCGCTGCCACGCACGAATTCTGCGCCAGCGCGCTCGGCCCACATTCCCAACTGTTCTGCCGCCGCTGCTCGGAAGGTATCGCCCGCAGCCATCAGCACGGTGCGGCCTTCTCGAACTTCGCGAACGCCTAACTTTCCGATCGTTGTGGTCTTACCCACGCCATTCACGCCGACAAAAAGCCACACCGCTGGACCGGAGTCACTCGAGAGTTTGAGATCGCGGTCGAAACCACCCAATCGATCGGCCATCTCTGTTTTCAATGCACCAAGCAGTTCTTCGCCGTTGGAAAGACCGTCGGCTTTGACTCGAGCCCGAAGGTGATCGAGAAGGTCCTGCGTTGACGCGACGCCAACGTCGGCGAGAATCAGCGCTTCTTCAAGCTCGTCCCATGTTTCGGCATCGATCTTTGAACGACCAGCGATAGAACCCATCGCGCCCGACAATGCGGCACGAGCTTTTCCGAGTCGGTCACGGAAACGCGGACGTTCGACAACGACGTCGGCTTCTTCAATCTCGACGACCTCAAGCTCGACCGGTTCGGCCGCAACTTCTTCAACCACGGTTTCGTCGGTCGGAACTCGAGCCTGGAGATCAGCAGCGACTTCCGCTTCGACCAGTGCATCATGAGCCGCTTCTTCAGCGGGAACAATGCGGTCGTCGACCGGCGCGCGACGCTTCGACGGTGGCTCAATGACCCCACGACGATTTCGGGGAGCAATGAATCCGAGCCCAACAATCAGGCCCAGGAGGACGACGACGGCAACGATGATGAGAATCACGGTCATGGGCAGATGAGCCTAGTGGGCGACCTCTCCGGCTCATCCGGGCGCGTTGACCCCCGCCCCGACACAAACTCGGTGAGCTGACCCCAAACGCGCCAGTGGCCGCCCCCTCGGGCGACCACCGACAACGACCGTTCTGAATCTTCGGCTTACTTCAGCGTGCCGAGAGTGACATCGACATCGAGGATCTTGCCGTCTCGATTGATCTCGACGACAACCTTGTCGCCGGGGCTGTAGCCGCTGGCCATCCCCCGAAGTTCGTCAAAGCTGCGCACCGGAACACCGTCGATCGCAACAATGAGGTCGCCAGACTTAATGCCGGCCTTGTCGGCGGCGCCACCACTCGTCACGCTTTGGACGTAGGCGCCAGCACTACCCGATGGCGTGGTGCTCGGACCGCTCAGACCAAGACCCGCACGAGCAACGGTCTTACCTGCTGCGAGTTGATCGGCGACCCGCTTGGCCGTTGAGATCGGGATGGCGAAACCGATACCGGTGTTCTCGCCCGTCTGGCTGTAGATCGAAGAGTTGATGCCCATGATCTCGGCATTTCGATTGGCCAGCGCGCCACCCGAGTTACCTGGATTGATCGAAGCGTCGGTCTGAATCATGTTGATGACGACGCTCTTTTCGTTCGGCACTGGACGATTTACTGCTGAGACAATGCCTGATGTCACGGTCTGCTCAAGTCCGTAGGGGCTGCCGACCGCAACAGCGATCTGCCCAACGTGCGGCTTGTCAGCTGCCAACTTTGCCGCGGGCGCTTGAAGGCCGGTGGCCCGAACCACAGCGATGTCGGTTCCTGTGTCAGCACCGAGAACCTGTCCCTTCACGGCCGTGCCGTGCGAGTCACGAACGGTCACGGTCGTGGCAGTGCCAACAACGTGAGCGTTGGTGATGAAGAGGTCGGTGTCGTACGCAACGCCTGATCCGAGACCTTCCGTGGTTTCGATCTGCACGACCGAAGGACTCACTGTTGCAGCGACATAGGCAATGGGCTCAGAGCCCGGATCGATGGTTACTGCAGTTGTCGTTACCTGACCATTGGCGCTGGAACTACGAACGACCGTGGTCTTGTTGTCATCGACAAGCGAACGAATGCCGAAGCCGAGACCAAAGAGGCCGACGACAACAACGAGAGCGACAGCAACGCGCAAGAACGAATTCGAGCGTCGAGGTCCAGAAGGCGTGACGGTGCGCTCGGGCGGTGGCGTTGGCGCTCCACCCCATGCATCGGTCGTCGGAACGGGAGGAACTGGCGGCACCGGAGGCGTCGGTGCAGTGGGGCCACTACTCCCCCACGCTGGGGGCATCGGTGCGGGTTCCCATCCACCCGCCGGAGTCGGCGGGGTCGGGGGCTGAGGTGGCATTGCGGGGGGCTGGTTGTCCCAAGTCATAACGAATCGGCTCCTGCAGCGGTTTCGGGTCGAATGGTACGGACACCAAGAGGTGAACGTGTGCGCAACGTACTGAGCGGCAGCGAAAGCCGAACGAAAGTCAAAACTTCTTTAGAAAATTTCGCGATGCCTAGACCAGCGCGCTCGGAGGAGGCGGCGGAGAGTGTGGTTCCGCGGGTGCCAACGCCGGAAGCCAGAGAGCAAAAGCGGAGCCGTGATCGACCTGCGAGACAAGCTTCACTTCGCCACCGTGGGCCTCGGCAATCTGACGAACGATCGTGAGGCCGAGCCCGCTTCGGCCCTGCTCGCGGCCTTCTCGGGGGTTCCCCCGCCAGAACCGTTGGAAGACCCGGTCTTGATCCGACGGATCAATCCCCGGACCTTGATCTTCGACGGCGATCCAAACCCAAGGCCCATCGATGCCACCACGGAGCCGAACAGTGGTGCTTTCCGGCGAATAGCGAATGGCATTCGCAAGAAGGTTTCCGAGCGCCTGGCGCAATGCCAAACGATCACCGATCACCCAAAGTCCAGAAGGAGCATGATGAACAAGATGAACGCCGGCAGCGACAGCTGGAGCAGCGAATTCTTCAGCAGCCTCGTCGATGAGCTGTGCAACATCAACAGGATCACGTTCAAGCGACAACGTTCCCTTACGCGCGTACACAAGTAGATCGTCGACAAGTCGAGCCATTCGTTCAGAAGAACGTTCGACAACTTCGGCGGTATGACGAAGATCTTCTGCGCTTGCATTGGGATCAGAAAGCGTGACTTCGAGGTTTGTTCGGATCACAGCGAGAGGATTACGAAGTTCGTGACTCGCTTCGTGAATGAATTGCCGCTGACCTTCGAATGCTTCATCGAGACGACCAAGCATGTCGTCGAACGTGTCGGCGAGTTGGCGAAGTTCATCGTTCGGTCCACCGAGATCAATACGCTGCTTGAGATCACTCGCCTGAATTTCTCGAACGGAATTTGAGATTTCACCAAGGGGCCGAAGAACTCGACCACTCACGATCCAGCCGACGACGAGACTTGTAAAGAACAACGCCAGCAATGCCCAGAACGAATACACACGCAATGCATCGAGCGCCCGTTCGTTCACGGCTCGTTGCACAAGTTGCGCTTGATCAGGCTGAATAAAAGTGATGCCGCCAACCTGAAACGCAGTGGCCGAAATCTTTTGACTCGTAAGTGAATGCTTCAGTCCCAAATAGATGCCGCCGACAACCAATGCCGCCAACCCAAAAACCAAGATCGACCAGATCGCGGTGAGACGGAAACGGATGGAACCCATCCATACCGGCAGGCGGCTCGACGCCCGATACGAACGAGAGTGCAATCGGGTGCGAACCGCGCTCGTTGAGCGCGATTGATCGATCGTGCCATCGCCCCGATCAACGTCGGATTCGGAGAGATGCGGATCAATCACGGGTCGAGTAACCGATATCCCGAACCGATGACGGTTTCGATAAGTGGAGTTTCATCATCAATCGATACTTTGCGGCGAAGCGTGCCGACAGTGACCCGGACGGTGTTCGTGAAGGGATCGGCGTGTTCGTCCCAGACGTGTTCGAGCAATGTCTCCTGTGAAATCACTTCACCCGCGTGCAACATGAAATAGCGGAGTAGCGCGAACTCCTTTGCAGTGAGATCGAGCCGGCGCGTTCCGCGCTTTGCTTCATGACGCGCGTCGTCGATTTCGAGCTCGCCGACCACCGTGACTGATGAAACAGCACGCGAATCACGGCGCAGCAGCGAGCGCACGCGAGCTAAGAGTTCGGGAAACGCAAAGGGCTTGACGAGGTAGTCGTCGGCTCCGTCGTCGAGGCCAGCGACGCGGTCTTCGAGTCCGTCGCGCGCCGTCAGCATCAAAATTCGGGGTTGAGGATCGGCTTCGGCCCGCACCCGCTGGCAGACCTCTCGACCATCGATGCCAGGCATGGTGATGTCGAGACAAAGCAAGTCATAGGTATTGACCATGATTTTGTCGAGGGCATCGGCGCCGTCGTTCGAAACGTCGACTGCATACCCCTCGCGACGTAACCCTCGGGCCACGGCCTCGGCCAAATCGACTTCATCGTCAACAACAAGGACTCGCACGGCGTTGACGGTACCGCCCCAGACCCACCTACCCCTTGCACTCACCTTCCCCAGAAACATTTACGGCCGAGGACAAAATTCTTTCTCGGCTTTATGGTGGTCTTCGGTCCGATGTGGTCCCCTTCGCTCCATGACTGCGACCCACAACGCCCAAACATCCCCAGATCCCCTCCAGGAGCCCCCGATGTCCGATCCGTCGTTCCCTTCCGCCTCGAACCCGACCCCCACCGACAACACCGCGGCTCGGTCGGCCGATGCGGCGCTGCTCGAGTCGGCGCTCATGGAGATGAAGAAGGTCATCGTCGGTCAGGACCGAGCAATCGAGCGCCTCTTCGTCGGGCTTCTTGCTCGTGGCCATGTGCTTCTTGAGGGCGTGCCTGGCCTGGCCAAGACCCTCGCGGTCGAGACCCTCGCCACTGTTATCGGCGGCAATTACAACCGATTGCAGTTCACCCCCGACCTTCTCCCAGCTGACCTCGTCGGCACCCGCATCTTCCGCGCATCAAACGAATCCTTCGACATCGAATGGGGCCCGGTCTTCGCCAACATCGTTCTTGCCGATGAAATCAACCGCGCTCCGGCAAAGGTGCAGTCGGCCCTGCTTGAAGTCATGGCCGAACATCAGGTGTCCATCGCTGGCACCACCAAGAAGGTTCCGGAACCGTTCTTGGTGCTCGCCACGCAAAACCCTATTGAGAGCGAAGGCGTCTACCCGCTTCCAGAAGCTCAGCGCGATCGTTTCCTTATGAAGGTCGTGGTCGGATATCCGACCGCCGCTGAAGAAGCACAAATTGTTGCCCGCATGGGCGTCGGTGCACCGAAGGCGCAGCAAGTACTTAGCCTTGAACAACTCGTTCAGCTGCAGGCTTCATGTGATGCGGTGCATGTTGCACCGGCTGTTGCTGACTACGCCGTTCGTCTTGTTCTCGCCACTCGCGAGCCC
>CANGMY010000114.1 GCA_947455015.1 Microthrixaceae bacterium
AGCGGCGGACAGTTGCTCATCAGTGGGCGAGACGTCAACGGCGTAAGTAGTGACTCGCTCGCTCGCGCCGGTGTGTGCCTCGTTCCCGAGGGCCGCGGCATTTTCCCGAATCTCACCGTCACCGAGAACTTGCGAATGTTCACGCACGCGGGTGCGTCACTTTCCGATGTTCAGGACAAGGCGTTCGCACAGTTCCCTCGATTGAAGGAACGTCGCAAGCAAGTCGCCGGCACGATGTCGGGTGGCGAACAGCAGATGCTTGCAATGGCCCGTGCTCTTACGGTGAACCCATCGCTTCTTCTTCTCGATGAACTCTCGATGGGTCTCGCACCACTCATCGTCGAAGAGCTCTATGAACGTGTGGCCGAACTTGCGGCCGACGGCATCTCCATCCTCGTGGTGGAACAGTTCGCCCAAGCCGTGCTGGGCGTGTCGACCGTTGCGTCGATCATGTTGCACGGACGCATTACTCGTACCGGACCACCTGCCGAGATCGCCGAGGAATTGACCGAGGCGTATCTGGGCGGAACAACCCACTGATCAACGCCAGAACAACGGAGGAAACATGAGTAACACTGAAACCACCCCGTCGGCCCGCCTCCAGGAGTTCCAGGGCGAAGTCGATGCAATGAAGGTCGATGGCGGCAAAGCCAATCCTGAGCGCACGTGGCTGATCCTTGGGTCGCTACTGATGCTCGCAGGCATTGTGCTTTCGCTCATCGCCTGGCTGACCATCCAAGGCAGCGGCAAAGGTGCAAAGACCGACGATCTCGCCGCTATGGGAACGTTCGGACTTGTTCTTGCTGTCGTCGGCGCAGCCCTTTTCATTGTGATGTCGCTGCGTCGCTATTTCCGTTTCTGGCTCGTTCGTTTGATCTTTGAACAGCGCGAAGCGGCCGATCGCATCGCAGGCAAGTAGTCACCGCTCTCTGTAAAAGATGTAGTGGCGGATCCTTGATGTGGGGCGGGGCAACCCGCCCCACATTGCTTTTTGCGGTAACTCGCCCGGGTGCGAGTGGTGTCCTAGATTGACGAAGTCAACGAATTACACGTTGCCGATTCCAGGGGGAATTCACAATGGCTATGCCGACCGACGTTCCGGTCATCGACACGATGATTGGCTTTCCGGCGAAGGATCTGAAAGCGCAGTACGAGTTCATTACGAAGCAGACAAAGGACTCGCAGTCGAAAGAAGAGTTCGAGTTTCCGGCCGAGTACATGTTCAAGGCTCCGCCGGATAAGGAAAAAGAAGTTCGCGAAACCGACGATCCGGTTGGCTACACCCTCGACCAGATGGACAAGTGCGGCGTCTCAATCGGCATGGTTGGCGTTGGCCATCGTGAAGGCCAAGGCGAAGCAACTGGTGAAGAAGCGCTCAAGCGTTATCCCGGACGCTTTGTCGGTTCCGTTGGCGCCGATCCCAACGACGGAATGGCTGGCATCGAGAACATCGTGCGCGCCTACGAAACCTGGGGCGTGCGTTCCATCAGCATGTTCCCGGCCGGTTGCTTCCCTCAGGTCGCGATCAACGACAAGAAGATGTATCCGATTTACGCAAAGGCCTGTGAACTCGACATTCCGGTCTTCGTCTGCACCGGTATTCCTGGTCCTCGTTTGAAGTTCCAGTGCCAGCACGTGGAGCATGTCGACGAAGTCATGTACGACTTCCCCGAACTCACCTATGTCTCTCGCCACGGCTGTCAGCCATGGACCGAGTTGATGGTGAAGCTCATGCTCAAGTGGCCGGGCCTGCACTACTCAACTTCGGCCTTCGCTCCGAAGCATTACGACCCGCGCATCATCGACTACGCCAACACCCGTGGAGCCGACAAGATCATCTACGCCGGCTATTTCCCGATGGGCCTGTCGCTTCAGCGCATCATGACCGAAATGCGTGATGTGCCGTTCAACGACAACGTTTGGCCGAAGTTCCTCCACGACAATGCGGCTCGGGTTCTGAAGCTGGATTGATCGGGTCCTAAAGTGGGCCTATGGCCCTCCCCACAGATGTCTCGACCGTCTCCGACGAGGAATTCCGTGCCGCTGCCCAATCGTGGCTGGCCGAAAACCTCGTCGGAGAATTCGCGTCCCTGAAGGGGCGCGGTGGCCCCGGCGATGAAGAAGTCGGATTCGAAATCCGCGAACGCTGGGAAAAGGTGCTGGGCGCCGCCGGCTGGATCGGACTGGGTTGGCCCACCGAATTTGGTGGACGCAATGCCACGGTCGGTCAGCAGATCATTTGGGCCGAGGAATACGCGCGTGCGCAGGCCCCCGGTCGCGTCAACCACATGGGCGAGAATCTCCTCGGCCCGACACTGATCGAACATGGAACTCCCGAACAGTGCGAACGTTTCCTTCCGCCAATTCTCAGTGGTGACGAGCGCTGGTGCCAGGGCTATTCCGAACCCAATGCCGGTTCCGATCTTGCCAACGTGCAGACCCGCGCTGTTCTCGACGGCGACCAGTGGATCATCAATGGTCAGAAGGTCTGGACTTCGCTGGCTCATGTTTCGCATTGGTGTTTCGTTGTTGCTCGCACCGAAGTCGGCTCAACCCGTCACAAGGGTTTGTCCTTCCTTCTCGTACCGATGGACCAGCCCGGTGTCGAGGCGCGCATCATCGTGCAGATCACTGGCGGCGGTGAATTCAACGAAGTCTTCTTGAGCGATGCCGTGACCGGTGCAGACATGATCGTTGGCGAACCGGGCAAGGGCTGGGGCGTTGCGATGGACTTGCTTGCTCTTGAGCGCGGCATCTCGACACTCGCACAGCAGGTTGGTTTCGAACGCGAACTCGACAACCTCATTGCCGAAGCCAAGAAGAAGGGTTCGGCTGCTGACCCGATCATGCGTCAGCGTCTTGCCGATGCCTACACCGGTCTCAAACTCATGCAATGGAATGCTCTGCGTTCGATGGGTTCCGGAGTTCCTGGGCCCGAAGCGTCAATTTCAAAGTTGTTCTGGGGCACATGGCACAGCGACCTCGGCGAACTCGCTATGGATATTGGCGGTACCGAGTCGATGATTGCCGAAGGTTTCCCCTACGAGCTCACACTCGACCAAAAGATGTTCTTGTTCACCCGATCCGAAACTATTTACGGCGGCAGCAACGAAATCCAACGCAATGTGTTGGGTGAACGCGTGCTCGGCCTTCCCAAGGAGCCCAACCCCGCATGAGCACAACACCGAACTACGTCAACGGACATGGACTTCTTGCGGGCAAGAAGGTGCTGGTCACCGCTGCAGCCGGAACGGGTATTGGATTTCAAGCAGCAAAGCGCGCGATCGAAGAAGGCGCGCAGGTCGTCATTTCTGACAAACACGAGCGCCGCTGTGGAGAATCAGCCGCAGAACTCGGCGTGGTTGGTATTCCTTGCGACGTAACGGTTGAGTCCGATGTGCAGGCGCTCGTTGAAGGCGCAGCTGCTGCTCTCGGTGGCATCGATGTATTCATTAATAACGCTGGCCTTGGTGGCGAGGTTCCCATCGTCGATATGACTGATGATCAGTGGAGCCTCGTTCTTGATGTCACGCTCAATGGAACCTTCCGATGCATGCGTGCCGAGATGCAATACCTCTACGCAAACGGTGGCGGCGTGATCGTCAACAACGCTTCGGTACTTGGTTGGCGCGCCCAGGAGGGCCAAGCCCATTACGCGGCAGCAAAGGCCGGCGTTATGGCGCTCACGCGTTGCGCGGCAATCGAAGCAGCACCTCATGATGTGCGCATCAACGCAGTTGCTCCAAGCCTTGCGATGCATCCGTTCTTGGCCAAGGCCACGACCGAAGAAACGCTTGCGGAACTCACCAAGCGCGAAGCCTTCGGGCGCGCCGCAGAGCCGTGGGAAGTTGCCAACGTGATGATGTTCCTGGCCTCTGACTACAGCTCCTATATGACCGGCGAAATCGTGTCGGTCAGCAGCCAGCGGGCATAACGACGTCAGAGATTCCTGATTCGTTAGCGAAACGTTTGGATCGGCAGATGGGTGGCCATCGCTGATCCGGGCGGTCCAAGAAGTTGATGCGCGCGCAGGTTGCGCTTGTGGAACAGCACGAGAAGTTCCTCGTCGTAGGTTCCCGTTGCTGCATCGGCCAGCACGAAAGCTTCGAGTTCAGCTTCGCCGGTGAACCAATCGGCGGGACGATCGCCGAGCAGTTGATGAAGATCATCAAGGTCGTCGTTGCTGACCTGATCACCGATTTCGATTGCGCGGGCAGCGTGGCGAGCTTCGCGGAACAACGCTCGAAGTCGGTACTTGAGGAATTCGTCGTCGACGGCGCCGTCACCCACGGACAACGACTTCAAAACGGTTGCCATGTGCTCCACAGGAGTTGAAGCGCGTCCTTCGTGAACCTCGGGCTCATCAACCGTTGGTAACTCGACCTGCAGGATTTCCGCCAAAGCTTCGGTCGCAAAGAGATTGGTTTCGTAACACCACTGCATGTTCGTCATGAGGTCGGTGTCGACGTTTGGTCGACGAACCGCTTGGCCAAGAGCGAGTTGGTTCGTAAGCGTGAACGCGAAGTGGTGACGCATGAGCGCGTCGATATCGATTTCAGTACCCGAGAGTTCTTCGTAACGCGCGTACAGCGTGGGGAAGTCTCCGTAGCCAACGATGGTGTCGCGCATGCGCCAAGCAGCAAGATCCATCATGGGGTCGCCAATATGGCCGATCTCAAGATCGAGAACCGCCACAATCTTTCCGCTGGCATTGTGGAACTGGCCAGAATCCCAACAAATAACTGATTCGCGACCCTTGGACTGCGGGGGATTGCGACGCAACCAACCCAAGCAGAACTCCATGAATGGGTCGGGCCCATTCTTGGTTGAGCGATACACCGTTTCGTACTGGCGCAAGCCCAGCAGGCCAGAGAGTTCGGGCGACTCGGCTCGCATGATCCCTGCTGCCGCGAATGGTTCAACATCGAGCGCGTGCATGCGGGCGAGGATCTGCAAATAGTCATCGACTGCCGACGCACGATCAGCGTCAGTCGTGTTCTCGAAATGCTGCTGGCCGCCGACGCGTTCCATGACATAGGCCATGGGCTCGTCGATCCAGCCAAGGACAGCAGGCGTGGGAATGTCGCGCTCATGCAACATCGCTTGCAGCGTCATCTCGTGACGCAACGGAAAAATGAGTGGCATGTCTGTGCGATCGCCGCGTACGACTAGCGACTGCGTTACGCCGTTGCGTTCAACTTCAGCGAACCACACTGGCCGCCAACGGGGCTGACGCCAGAGAGAGGTGACGGTTCCGCCGAGATTTGCTTCAAGCCAGGCCTGAACCTGCTGGGTGTCTTGGCGCGGTTGTTCGCTCATGGACTCAGTCGGCGCCGAGGAACGGCGGACGCTCGCCGCCGCCGTGCGCTGCGATTTCTGCACCAGTGACGTAGCCCGCCAGATCGCTCGCTAGATACACGGCGATATCGCCAACGTCGGTGGGCATCGCAAAGCGGCCCATCGGGATGCCGGATTCGATGCGCTCGCGTTGTTCACCTTCGCCATAAAACAGCGCTGCTTGTTCGGTGAGGATGAGGCCGACGGTGATCGTGTTCACACGAACGGTTGGTGCCCACTCCATAGCGAGCGTGGTCGTCAACTGCAGGAGGCCCGCCTTCGCTGCGCCATAGGC
>CANGMY010000115.1 GCA_947455015.1 Microthrixaceae bacterium
CGGAGTGGAGCCGTAGTTATCCCGCTCAGCCGGAGATCGAGGAATACCTCGAACGCGTAACTGATCACTATCAACTTCGTTCACGAATTCGATTTGGCTTCGACGTTGAAGTTGTGCAGTGGATCGACGAACGATCCTGCTGGTCGATTACCTCGCGCACGGGCGACACGGTCCTCGCCGCAGCTGTGATTTCGGCAACAGGTCCGCTGAGTCAGCCAGCTGTTCCGGAAATTTCCGGACTTTCAGATTTCGGTGGCGAACTTTTTCATTCTGCGAAGTGGAAGCACGATGTATCGATCGAAGGCAAGAGCGTCGGAGTTGTCGGAACCGGAGCTTCGGCGATTCAACTTGTGCCAGCGATCGCTGACGGTGTCGACCATCTCACTGTCTTTCAGCGGACCCCTCCATGGGTCCTCCCTCGCGACGACCGACCCGCGCCAGCCTGGCGACGACGTCTCTATAAGGCGCTTCCTTTCCTGCAACGACTTCATCGCTGGCGGATCTACGCGCGACAGGAGTTTCTCTCAATCGCGTTCCTGGGCAAGGGCAAATTCGCCGCAGGGATGACATCGAGGATTAAGCAAGAGACCAAGGCACTGATCGACGCGTCATTCCCCGATCCAGAACAAGCTTCAGCTTTGCTGCCGACCTTTAAGCCGGGTTGTAAACGACTTCTCATTTCCAACGACTGGTATCCAGCACTCGCCAAGTCGAACGTGGAGATCGTGACCTCTTCGATCGAGAAGATTGACGAAACTGGTGTCATTACCGCTGATGGCGTTCATCACCGTCTCGATGTACTTGTGCTCGCCACCGGGTTCTCGGTGACTGACTTCCCATCTCCACTCACCATCTTCGGTCGCGACGGGGTTGATCTCGCGGAGCACTGGAGAGATGGTGCCTCAACCGATTTCGGCCTTACGGTTTCGGGATTCCCCAATCTCTGGTTCCTCGCTGGACCGGGTACGGGTCTTGGCCACAATTCCATCGTCTTCATGATTCAGGTACAGCTTCAACAGATCGCCCGAGCTCTCACTTATATGCGCAACGAATCACGATCCACGCTCGAATTGCGTCCAGAGGTCGAAGCCGCTTCGTACGCAGAATTGCAGCGCCGGGTCGCTTCAACGGTTTGGGCTTCGGGCTGCTCAAGTTGGTACGTCAACAAGAGCGGCCAGGTAGACACGATTTGGCCGGGAACAACCACCGAGTACTGGTGGCGAGCCCGGCGTTTCCATCCCAATCGGTACGTGACCACCGCTGGCCGATTCGGTGAGATCACCCCTGCTCGCTAAGGTGTCCCCTCCACGGGCTGTGGCGCAGCTTGGTTAGCGCGTCGGTCTGGGGGACCGAAGGTCGTGGGTTCGAATCCCGCCAGCCCGACCAGACACGAGCGGGGTGCCACACTGGCACCCCGCCCCGTCACCCCCAAGAACTCCAGGAAGACTGATGTCAGACGAGAACGCAGCCGAGTCATCCTCAGAAGCGCTCGATAGTCCTGAAGACCTCGAGGCCGGCTCGGAAGAGCGTGCTTCGATCAGGGCTCAGCGGCTTGAGCGCGTTGGAGAGTTGCGGGCCTCAGGCGTTGATCCATATCCCTATCGGTTTGAGCGCTCCTCAGACATCGGTCCAGTCCGAGTTGAGTGGAGTTCGATCGAAGCCGGAACTGAGACCGGATCAATTGTCCGACTCGCTGGCCGCCTCATGCTCAAACGAGAGCAGGGGAGACTTACGTTTGGTCAGCTGCGCGATCGAACCGGCGACATCCAGCTGTTCGTCTCGGCCGGTGTTCTCGGCAAGGAATCCTTCGGTGAGTTCAATCAACTCGACCGCGGTGACTGGGTTGGTGTCGAGGGCGAAGTTATGGCCACCAAAAAGGGTGAGCTTTCGGTCAAGGTCTCAGAGTGGGTGTTGTTAAGCAAGGCGCTCCGACCGCTGCCGGACAAGTGGAAGGGCCTCGCCGACGTCGACGCTCGTTATCGCCAGCGTTACGTTGACCTCACAGTGAATCCCGATGCTCGACGCGTGTTTGAGACTCGATTCGCGGCGGTCGATGCGATTCGTCAGGTGCTACGTGAGCGCGGGTATCTCGAAGTTGAGACACCGATTTTGAACCTGCAGCAAGGTGGAGCCACCGCTCGCCCCTTCGTCACGCACTACAACGCGCTCACCCTTGATACGTATCTGCGTATCGCTCTTGAACTCCCGTTGAAGCGTCTGCTCGTGGGCGGACTCGATCGTGTCTTTGAGATCGGGCGAGTCTTTCGTAACGAGGGCATCGACACTCGGCATAACCCGGAATTCACGATGCTTGAGTCGTATGAAGCCTTCGCTGACTACAACGACATGATGGAACTTGTCGAGAATCTCGTTTCATCTGCTGCTATCGCTGCCAATGGGACGACGAAAGTCGAACTTCGAGGACGTTCGGTGGACCTTGCTCCGCCGTGGCGTCGCGTTTCTATGGTTGAGCTCATCAAGGAGGTTGTCGGCGTCGACATCTCGCCGAGCATGGAACTTGCTGAAACACGGGCAATTCTCGATGGTCTAGGTCTGGAGTGGAACGAATCTTGGGGCCCCGGTCGTTGTACGCACGAGGTTTACGACGAACTTGTCGAACCGAAGGTGATGGAGCCGACGATTGTTTTCGATCACCCTCGTGAAACCTCGCCTTTAGCGAAGCCACATCGCAATGATTCTTCACTCGTGGAGCGGTTCGAAGTGATCATCGATGGTCGTGAACTCGCGAATGCCTATAGCGAACTCAACGATCCTGTTGAGCAGTTGGCTCGGTTCCAAGAAGAGGCGGCGCACAAGGCTGCAGGAGATCCCGAAGCGGGTGACGTCGATCTTGATTACATCCGTGCACTCGAATACGGAATGCCGCCTGCGGGTGGACTGGGCATCGGAATTGATCGACTCGTGATGATCCTCGCTGCGGTTGAAAGCATTCGCGAAGTCATTCTGTTTCCGACGCTCCGTCCAGAACACGGTCTGACAGACGAAGACTTCACCTCCGGTCCTACAGTCTGAGAATGCCTACGCCAGTTTTCGGAGGTCGCACCGATGCGGCGTGACTCCCGGAGGGCTCGGCTTGTCGGCCTATTGACGGCACTCGGTGGAGTGATCGTCCTCTTATCGACCCTCCCGGGTTTCGGCGGTCGCATCAACCGCATGGTTGATGTCGTCACACCATTCGGTGTCCGCGTCACCAGTCACGTCATTGCCGTCGCCGCCGGCGTCGGGATGTTGTACTTGGCAGGACAATTGAGCCGCAGGCGGCACCTCGCCTGGTTGCTGGCAGTAGTTATTTTCGCCGCATCTTTTGTTGTCGACCTCTTACGAGATCATCATTACGTGGCGGCGTTGTACTCGCTGTTTATGGTCGTCCTGCTTTTGGTGAGCCGCTCGAAATTTAAGGCGCCCGGAGATCCGCCGACTCTTCTGGAGTTCCTCCAGTTTCTTCCCCGCTACATCGCGATCGTCTTCGTCTACGGCTATGCAGCGCTGTTCTTGGAGCGAAACTCCATTTCTCCGAGTCCAACTTTTTGGAAGAACGCAGAGACGATTGCTCTTGGACTCGTAGGCATCGACGGGCCGTACCAATACCAGCGGAGCTTCTTCGACTGGGCGTTCCCGTCATCGCTGCTCGTACTGGGCGTCGGCGGACTCTTAGCTGCAATCATCTTGTTGTTCAGGCCAATCGTTTCTCGTTCATATGTAACGCCCGATGCGTTGCGCGAGGCCATTTCGATTGTGAAGACTCACAGCACCGATTCGCTGGATTACTTCGCACTTCGCGATGACAAATTGTTCTTCGTCTCTTCTGATAACAAAGCATTTATCGCGTACACCTACGTGGCTCGACAAGCTTTGGTTTCGGGGGATCCAATCGGTGCAGCTGATTCGATTCCATTGGTGATCGACGAATTTCTCCAGATGTGTCGCGATCGAGCGTGGGGCGTGTCGTTCCTCGCCGTTCGAGAAACCGACCGAGATCTTTATGTTCAACGTGGGCTTCATACGGTGTACTTGGGCGACGAAGCGGTGATCGACGTTCGCGGCTTTTCACTGGCGGGGAAGAAGTGGAAGAGCGTTCGACAATCGTCTGGTCGAGTCGAGCGGACGTACACCTACGAGTGGATGTCTGAGACAGAAGTTTCAGCTGAGATGCTCCGTGAACTCAACGACATCTCGAAGCGCTGGCGAGGTAAAGCGCCAGAACGCGGATTCACGATGACGTTGAGTCAGGACGTTGAAGGAACCAACCCTGATTTCCGCCTGTGTATCGCCCTTGATGAAGACGGAAAACCTGGCGGTTTCCTGCGAGTCATTCCCATTTATGGTCCGAACAAGGGCTACACGCTCGACATCATGCGGAGAGATCCCGACACGCCAAATGGCATGACGGAATTTCTGTTGACGAGGACGATCATGAAACTTGATGAACTGGGCTTCGAGCGTTTCAGCATGAACTTTGCTGCGTGGGGGAGATTCTTCGAAGACGATGTCGATTACACACTCGTCCAACGCATCGCGAAGCTCGCACTTAATTTGATGAGCCCGTTTTACCAAATCAAATCGTTGAAGGAATTCAATCAACGTTTCTATCCGGAGTGGATACCGCGTTGCATTGCGTATGAAGGCTTCCGCAGTCTGCCGAGGGTCGCGTTGCTTTATTCGGCCGCTGAGGGATTCCTTACACTCCCGATCATCGGAAAATATCTGCTCCCGAGGACAGTTGTTCATCCAGGCCACCCAGTCATTGGGGGAGCTGTTGGACCTACCACGACTGAGTCGGTCTAACGATGTGCGGTCGATTTACGAGCACGACACCGACTTCTGATCTAGCTGATTTCTTCGACGCGGAGACGGATCTGCCCGATGACGACGAGAACTTCAATGTCACTCCAACGAGTGACATTCGCGTGGTTCATGAAGACGAGAATGGCCAACGACGTCTCGATCTGATGTTCTGGGGACTCGTTCCAAGCTGGGCGGAAAGCCCTGCGATGGGATCGCGCCTCATCAACGCTCGCTCTGAAACGGTGGCGGTAAAGCCCTCATTCCGGTCCGCTTTTCGACGTCGCCGATGCATCATCCCCGTCGATGGTTTTTACGAATGGGTACAGGTACCAGAGCGCAAGAAGAAACAGCCCGTGTACATCTCGGCGCGAGATGGTAAGCCGCTCGCCTTCGCTGGTCTTTGGGAAACATGGCGTAGCAAAGACGATCCATCGTCACATAACGAGCTTCGTTCCTGTTCCATCATCACTGGGCCGCCGAACGATTTGATTGCACCATTGCACGATCGAATGCCGATGATCCTCCCTCGAGAAGATTGGTCGAGATGGCTCAACTCAGCGACGAATCACATTGAGGATCTGCAATCTCTCCTGCAACCGGCACCTGAGGCGTGGTTGCAGTGGTGGCCGGTGTCATTGGCGGTGAATACCGTTCGCAATCGCGATGCATCGCTTATCGAACCGTCTGAGATCGTCGCCGATGGCCAAGCAGAAGGCCAGGGCCGACTTCTCTGACCTGTCAGACAGAGCCTTCGGATCCAAGTGCCGCTCGAAGTGCCTCGGCTGCTCGGTCAAGATCC
>CANGMY010000116.1 GCA_947455015.1 Microthrixaceae bacterium
CTACAAAATCAGCCTGTTGAAGTTCTCCGTTACGGAATGCGAAACATGTATTGGATTGAACTCGACTCAAACCGGATGGTTCGCTTTGATGGCAACGCCGAGTCAGGAACGGCTCCAGTTGTCGTCAATATCCTCAAGGTTGGTGCGCAAACGATTACGCTGCCTCCGATTCAGTACATCATTTCTTCGGACAAGATTCGGTCGCTTTACGGTTCCCTTACAGGATCGTGACGTGCGGCGAACCTCGCTCTATTCAGTTGTCACACTGGTGGCAGTTTCGTTCGCACTCGCAGTTTTCATCACTCGACCAGGCTCGGCTCCTCCGAATGAGGTGGACAAAGAGTTCGTCGAACAAATGATTCCCCACCATCACCTCGGGATGCGCCTGATTGACGAGGCGACGTTCAACAGTCAGGACGTCCGGCTACGAAGGTTGGTCTTCGAAATGGGGGCCTACCACGGCGCCGAAGTAGCAACCCTCGAGTCGTGGGCTGATGAATGGAACCTTTCGTCCTCGGAGAATTTCCCCGGCGCACTTTCTGAATCCGAGATTGAGGGACTCACGAGTTCCAAAGGTGGCGATCACGACATTCGATGGCTTTCCGCAATGATCCGCCACCATGAAGGTGCACTGGTGATTGGTGAGAAAGGTCGAGACGGTCGAATCACTCAATCAATGGCAGCGACGATTTGGCGAATTCAACAACAGCAAATTGAAGAGATGCGAGACCTACTCAATGACCTCTGCCAAGCCGAAGAAGCAAGCCCGGAATGCAGCGAAGTCCTCGCAGAAACTTTCTGATTACTCGCGTCGCAGCGTGAGCTTCGAAATGACACGCTCATAAAGGCATCGTTGATGTCCGCGACTTGCTGGAGTCCAATCGACATCCTCAAGTGTTGCAACGCACGATGCCATGAGGCACAGACCGAAGCCGTTTGATCGCACAATCGAGCCGATCCGCCCAAGTTCGAGAAACGTTTCGTCTTTCGCATTTGAATACATCTCTGAAAACGCGACATGACCATGCTGCGCTGCTTCCGCATAGAGACGGACCATGTTTTCGGTAATTGGTTCGTGGTGGCGGGCAGCCAACGTCATCTCGTTTCGCAAGTTCCGAAACGGACGATTTCCCATAGAGACTAAGGAGCGTCCCATCATCACCGAGCGAGTCGCGAATTCATCGGCAGAGAGTCCGAGAAATGGAGTGAACGTAATATTGATTCCGTCCTCAACCCAAGCGCTCACAACTCGAGTCATGAGCGCTTCTTTGTTCGGAAATATCTCGTAAATCGCATTGAAGGCACGGCCTGCCTCGCGTGCAATGCGGTTTGCCGATGCATGTTCATACCCAGATCTGGAAATCACCAGCATCGTCGCCGGGACAAAGACGTCTAGGAGTTCATCATCGAATTGCATTGCCGGGAGAGGAATTTCAATTGCAGATGCTTCGATCGGCTCTGCGGCCCAGGCAACATCGTCAGTCAAAATCTCGCGAGCGATGGGCAACGACTGCTTCCAACTTTCGCTCATGTCTGGGGTGAGGACATTCGTACTTGAGTTGAAAATAGGAGCGAGAAACAGCGATCCGAATAAAACCGACAACTGAGTAACTGCAACACCACGCGGCGCATTTGCATTCTCGATGTACGACTCAAACTTCAACGCCAAATCACGGGCGACAATGTCTTGGAGATAGGGAAAGCGCCGAGCGACGGCGAGGATCTCAACCAACGCTGCCGATTTCATAGACGGCGAGGAGAACTCCTCCAAGAGCTCCGCCGAGGGAACTTCTTCGTTGCCTAGGTACCACTGAGAGTTCAGCGCAAACAGGTCATCGAGGTGCGACAGGAGAATCTTCGACCAGAGTTCTGCGGCGACGTCCTCCGGTGAATCAAAGCGCGCGTAAATCGGGGCCCGGGTGAGTCCGGTCTTTTCGGACAATTCGGAAAACGAAAGTCCGTCAACTCCGTGCTGAGCAATGAGTTCGAGGGCGACGTTGTCAAGGAGTTCATCATTCGCGGCGGCATTACGCCGGCGTCGTTTGGGGCGCTCAGATGCATTTGGCACACTCATCGTTTCACCCCCATACCGAGACACTACTGAATCGTCCGTTTACGCGAGCCGAGCGCGAAACGAGCGCCCCGAAGGGCGCCCGTTTTCAAACTGTGAACCGAAAGAGGATCAGAAGTCGCCCATGTCCGGCATGCCGCCGCCAGCGCCCTCGGGCTTGTCGGCGATGACTGCTTCGGTCGTGAGGAACAGCGCTGCAATCGAGGCTGCGTTCTGCAGCGCCGAACGAGTCACCTTGGCCGCATCGATGATGCCGGCCTTCACGAGGTCTTCGTACTCGCCAGTTGCGGCGTTGAGACCTTCGGAAGCGCCCTTCAGCGAAAGCACCTTGGCCACAACAACGCCGCCTTCAAGGCCAGCGTTGGTTGCGATCTGCTTGATGGGTTCTTCGAGAGCGTGAGCAACGATGCGAGCACCGGTTGCTTCATCGGCATCGAGGGTCTTGGCGAGTTCGAGCACCTTGGACTGAATGCGAAGCAGCGTGACACCGCCACCGGCAACGACGCCTTCTTCAATGGCGGCCTTGGTGGTGCTGACCGCGTCTTCGATGCGGTGCTTCTTTTCCTTGAGCTCAACCTCGGTGGCTGCGCCGACCTTAAGCACGGCAACGCCGCCCGAAAGCTTTGCGAGACGTTCCTGCAACTTCTCGCGGTCGTAATCAGAATCGGTGCGATCGATTTCGGCCTTGATCTGTGCAATACGTGCGTTGATGTCGGCATCGTCGCCAGCGCCTTCGATGACGGTGGTTTCGTCCTTCGAAATGACGATCTTGCGAGCCTGACCAAGAAGATCAAGAGTTGCGTTTTCGACCTTGAGACCAACGTCTTCAGTGATGACCTGGCCACCAGTAAGAACAGCCATGTCCTGCAGCATCGCCTTACGACGATCGCCGAAGCCCGGAGCCTTGACGGCAACGGAGTTGAACGTGCCGCGGATCTTGTTAACCACGAGAGTGGCGAGTGCTTCGCCTTCGATGTCTTCAGCAATGATCACGAGCGGGCGAGAGGTCTGCATGACCTTTTCGAGAACCGGAACGAGATCGCGAACGGCAGTGATCTTCGAACCCACGAAGATGATGTACGGGTTCTCGAGCACGGCTTCCATGCGATCGGTGTCGGTCACGAAGTACGGGGAGATGTAGCCCTTGTCGAAGCGCATGCCTTCAACAAGATCCATTTCCATACCGAAGGTGTTGGACTCTTCGACGGTGATGACGCCGTCCTTGCCAACCTTGTCGATGGCTTCGGCGATCATCGAACCGATTTCCGGATCGGCGGCAGAGATACCAGCAACCTGCGCGATCTGGCTCTTGTCGTCAACCTCGACGGCAACGGCGTGAATGCCCTCGACTGCAGCGGCGACCGCGGCTTCGATGCCCTTCTTGAGCGACATCGGGTTGGCGCCTGCAGCAACGTTGCGCAGACCAGCGCCGACCATCGACCATGCGAGCACGGTGGCGGTGGTGGTGCCGTCACCGGCAACGCTGTCGGTCTTCTTGGCAACCTCTTTGACCAGTTCGGCGCCAATGCGCTCGTAGGGGTCTTCGAGTTCGATTTCCTTGGCGATCGACACACCGTCATTGGTGATGGTGGGAGCGCCCCACTTCTTGTCGAGCACCACATTGCGACCCTTCGGGCCGAGGGTGACGCGCACTGCGTCGGCGAGCTGGTTCATGCCGCGTTCGAGACCACGTCGTGCGGTCTCGTCGAATTCGATGATCTTGGCCATCGGTAGTTCCTCTCCGGTTGCTGATACGGCCCAACAACGTTGAGCCAAGGGGGTTCTCTATCGAAAGGCCCGCGCGCTGGCGTTAGCACTCTCGGTTAGAGACTGCTAACAGGAAACCACCGTCAGGCCCGAATCGCAACCCGGGAGGAAAGAATCCCGGCCAGGACCGGGAAATGGCTGGGGAACTCAGGCCCCGCCGGCCACAGCCTGCATGATCGAAACGGTGACGCCATCGGGCACGACGGTGTCGAGACCCTCCATGAAGCGAACATCGTCATCGTCGACAAACACGTTGACGTAGCGCACGAGACTGCCGTCATCTGACAGCAACTTCTCGGAAAAGCCCGGGTAGGCGGCGTCGAGGCTGGCCAGGACCTGCGCAACCGTTGCGCCCTCGACCGACACGGTCGACTGACCTGAGGTCAGCGGACGGAAGACGGGGGGAACTCGGACGGAAACGCTCATGACAGAAACCTCGGACGTGGAAGTCGAACGGGTTCAATCCTAGCGACCAGCCGCCGAGTGAGACCTATTGACCGAAGTTCCCGTTTCGCCTTGCCCCCGGGGCTGGACTCGCCAACGATGGAGCGGTGAGCTCCACCCGCACCCATGTCGCCAGCGCGTTCGATCTCGATGGGCTCGTCGCGGCAAAGGGCACGACCACAGTGTCGGTGTGCATCCCTGCTCGAAACGAAGAAGCCACCGTTGGGCAGATCGTCGAGCGCATTCGCACAAGGTTGGTTGAGACCCGCCCGCTCGTCGACGAAATCATCGTTGTCGACGATCACTCGACAGATCGCACTGCGGACGAAGCTCGATCGGCCGGCGCAACAGTGGTTGATGCATCGAAAGTGTTAGTTGAGTTCGGACGCGGCCACGGCAAAGGCGAAGCGCTGTGGAAGTCGCTCTATGCATCAAGCGGTGATGTTGTCGTCTGGTGCGATGCCGATGTGCGCGACTTCAGCACACGTTTCATTTCCGGAATACTCGGGCCACTTCTCACTGACCCCTCGATCGGTTTCGTGAAGGGCTTCTACGAACGACCGGTCGACGGTCATGTACGTGGTGGCGGTCGCGTCACTGAACTTGTTGCGCGCCCACTGCTCACCATGTGCTTTCCCGAACTTGGTGAAATCGTTCAACCACTTTCTGGTGAATACGGCGGACGTCGCGCTGTTCTTGAACAACTGCCGTTTGTTGAGGGATACGGCGTCGATATCGCGATGCTCATCGACATTGTGAATCGATTTGGCGCCGAAACAATTGCGCAGGTCGACCTTGGCGAACGCATCCATCGCAATCGACCACTCCACGAGTTATCACCAATGGCCGCGCAGGTCATGCAGGCAGCGATGCGACGCATTCAGCCGGGGCTGGTTCCCGAGGCCTTCACGCTGAGCCCACCCGATCTCGATTCACATGAGATCTCCTACGCGGAGCGCCCAGCGCTTGCATCAATCGATTCCTATCGACAGATGCATCCCCGGCTTTCAGACTGATTCCATCCGTCATCTCAAAGAAATCTGACGTACGTTTCGTCAATGGATTTCGGAATCATCTTTGCAAACACCGGCGCCTACACAACTCCTGAAGGCGCCATCACCATGGGCCAATGCGCCGAACAAAACGGCTTCGAGAGTGTTTGGACCGTGGAGCACCCGGCGATCCCTAAGGGTTACGAGAGCGAGTACCCGTACTCACGTGACGGCAAGATGCCCGGCGACGAAACTGCGCCAGTTCCCGACCCGCTCATGTGGCTCACGTGGGTTGGTGCGCACACCACAACGCTGAAGTTGGCAAC
>CANGMY010000117.1 GCA_947455015.1 Microthrixaceae bacterium
GACCGCTCTGGCCCGAGATCGGCGATGCGTTCTGCGGAAATCAACTGATCACCGATATGAACGACGCCGGTGAGTTCGAGTTCATAGCCAACCGCGATCGCAACGGGAAAGTCGAGCAAGGCCTTCAGTTGGTCATGAAGCGCGAGACCGGTTGGTGCCACCTCTCCCGCAGCCGGTGGCGCTGGGGGCCGAGCAAACGTTGTGTACATCAACGAAGGAACAACATCGCCGTCGCATTCGGGCCAGTTCGCGCCGAACTCGGCAGTCCAGGCCGCAACAACTTCTTGGGTGACCACCAAAGACGGATCACGCTGCACGCGCTGATCAAGCAAGTGCTTGAGCGCGTCGTTCGTCATTATCGCTTCATCGCTCCGGCGGTAATGGCACCGTCGACATAGATGACCTGACCGCTGACGTAGCGCGAATCATTGCTGCATAAGAACGACACAACATCGGCAATATCGGCAGGAGCGCCAACGCGCTTCATCGGAACGCCCTGCGCTCGTTCGTTTGCGCGTGCGCCTTCGAAGTTTCCGGCGGTTCCATCACTCACGATGAGGCCTGGGCCAATCGCGTTTGATCGAATGTTGTCGACACCAAGTTCAAGTGCCAGCGTCTTCGACAGCGATTCAACTGCTGCTTTTGTTGCGGGATAAATCCCGATCTCTGGAGAGTTCGTCCATGCCGCACCCGATGACATGTTCACGATGCTTCCGCCACCGCCTGCTCTCATCTTGGGAACAAACGCTTGGCAGCACCACACGATGCCTTTCACGTTCACTTCGATGACTGACTGCATCTGCTGTTCAGTCACATCAAGAATCGAAGGAAAGTTCCAAATTCCAGCGTTATTTACAAGTGCAAAGCATTCTGGAATCTGATCAGCGACTGCGAACACCGCGGCACGATCGGTGACATCGAGTTGAAACGCGGTGCCGCTGCACAACTCCGCGGTTTCACGCGCGGCGTCGAGGTTGAGATCGAGACACATGACGTCGAACCCGTCTTCGGCCAAACGCAGACAATCAGCGCGACCAAGTCCTTGACCGGCTCCGGTAACAACGGCGACTGGCATCAGGGAACTCCATCCATCTTGAACAACTTCATGGCGTTCTCGCGCAGGAACTTCGGCCACACCGAATCCTTCAGCGGAACGTTCTTCATTTCGGTGAAGATGCGCTCAAGCGTAAGTCCCGCAGGGAAGTAGCCGGCGTACATGATCTTCTCTGAGCCACGCGAGTTCGCGTAGTCAAGAATCGCTTTCGGATAATGCTTCGGAGCGAACGCGCTGGGCATGTAATAGAGGCCTGGCCACTTGAGCATGAGCTTCACCGCAAGCGCTTCCCACGGCTCAGCACCATGACGCATCACGATCTTCAATTCAGGAAAGTCATAACAAACCTGATCGAAATGCATGACGTGCTGACATTCCGCGGGAAAGCGCGGACCGGGAATGCCGGCATTCGAAATGATCGGAATGTCGAGGTCAATACAGGTTTGATAGATCGGGTAGTAACGACGATCGCTCACCGGTACCTGCGGCAGACAACCAGCGGGGAAGGTCGTCACTGCACTGAGACCATCGGACTCGTTCGCTTCACGAATCTTGCGCACCGCGCCCGTGATGTCGTTGGGATCAACTTCAAGACTGAAGAACACGCGACCGGGGTGACGCTTCTTTGCTTCGCGACTCGTATCGGTCAGACCAAACAGACCGGCCGACACGCCGTACTTGTCCATCTCGGTGAAGGTGAAGTCGATGGGATCAACTTCCTCGCCGGCTTCTTCGGGAACGTCTTTAAACATGTAGCCCGCAGGCATCGCAAGGTCGTCAGAACCCTTGTCCTTAATGCCGCCCTGCAAATACTCGTAGACGGCCTTCTTGTCGCGGAAGGGAAAGCCAATCATCAGATCGATCGCGCCAACGTTGCCTTCGTAACTCATTGTTCTCCCCAGTGCTTGTTGGGAAGTCAGTCAAGCACATCGGGATTCCACTCCCGGAAATAATCGGGGTTGCGGCGATCGCGCATCGACTCGTAGCGCTTTCGCATCGTCTCGTCACTTGATTCGTTCTCAGGAAGAATCCAGAACTGATCGTTTCGTATCGCGATCGAGACGCGATCGGCGACTTCCTCGAGCGGGGTGACTTCAAGATCAGGGTTTGTCGCACGCATGATCTTCTCGACATCGTCGTAGGTGAAGTGGCCCTGTCTGCGCTCTTGTTCCCGGGCGTATTCGTCCGGTCGTGTCGCCCAGGCTTCAAAAAGTTTCGTGCGCAACATTCCCGGACCGGGAAACAACACCGACGCTCCGAGTTTCGTGTTTCGTGTGCGCAAATGCAGAAGGAGTGCTTCGGTCATCGTCACGACTGCGGCTTTACTCACTGAATAGATCGGCGTATCGGCCATCGGGGCAATCCCACCGTTGCCCGAGGTGGTGTTAACGATGTGTCCTTCCGTTCCCTGAGCGATCATGATCGGAACGAACGTCTTGATGCCCCACGCCACGCCGAACACGTTCACATCAAGACACCAATTCCAATCGGCTTCTTCGTACTCCCAAAGCGCCAACTGACCACCGGGTCCGATACCGGCGTTGTTGCACACCACGTGCACTGCCCCGTAAGTATCGAGTGTCGCCTGTGCGAGCGCTTCGACCGATTCAAGCTTCGTGACATCACACTGCACACCAGTGACTTCGAGTCCCTCGTTACGAAGAAGCGCAACGGATTCTTCGATCCGTTCGGGAACGATGTCGGCCATCACGACCTTCATTCCGTCCTGACCGAATCGTTGACACATGGCAAGGCCAATGCCGCTCGCGCCGCCTGTGACAACCGCAACGCGGTCGGTGAAGTCCTTCATGATTTCCTTTCAGGAACGTTGCAATTGCGTGTGCGGAGCGAGGCCTGGACACTTCGACGCGTCCTCGGGCACTTCTCGGAAATCGAGGAACTCAAAGACCTCCGCTTTTGTCGGACACCATTTGTCGGCAAGCGGTTGAAGAGCCTCAACATCAAAGTGGTAGAGCCGCGCCGCATTTGTCGTGAGCATCTTGATGGTTTCGTCAGGATCGACACCACCAAAGGTGAGACGAAGTTGTTCACGGGTGTAGGGGTAGGTGGCTTCGATGTGCGGATAGTCGCTTCCCCACGCGATGTTGTCGACGCCGACCTGATGGCGAAGCGCCCCTTCGATCGGACGCAGAAAACTGGCACCAATTGCGCACTGACGCTTCCAGTATTCGCTTGGCTTCATCGTCATCTGTTCCGTTGCGACCCGACCGAATAACGCTTCAGATCCATAGTTGGCGTACTTCATACGTTCAAAGAACGTGTCGAGTTCATCAAGAGTGTCGACAATCCATTTGGTGCCGGTTTCGGTGTTGACGAACCGCAGATTCGGATATCGCTCGAAAACGCCGCTGAACATGAGATGCCACAGCGCTCGATGTCCCCACCAAGTGACCTCAAGCATGAACATCGCCATTGACGCCGGGTAATACGGGCCGAAGTCAGGCGTTCCGCCACCACTGTGATGGGTCACCGTGTAATCGAGATCGGCACACGCGGCCCAGAGTGGCTCGTACACCGGCGAATAGAGCGGTTCGAATCCCGATCCGGGGGGCGCACCTGGCAGCAACATGCCGCCACGCAGATTGTTCTCGCGAGCCCATTCAAGTTCGCGCACCGAACCTTCAACGTCGCCAAGAAAGACCTGCACAACCCCCGAACGTTGAAGCGGAGCTTCAGCGACGAAATCAGCGAGCCAACGGTTATGAGCCCGCAAACCAGCGAATCGCAGTTCGGCATTGTCGATCGCCAACGGTGGCGCTTCGAACATGGTCGAGGGAAGCGGTGCAAACGGAGGCTGCGTATTAGGGAAGATCACTTCGGCGACGACACCATCAGACAGTTGCTCGTTCCAGCGTCGCTCGAGATCCCAGTTGCGATTGGCATCGGCAACGGGGTCGCCGCCTACACCGACGTTGAGCACTGACTCATCGCCCATGCGTTCGCTCATCACTTGATGAGCGGCTTCGATCTGCGCGACCCACTGATCGAACTGCTCGTGGTACTTCTTCTCGAGATACGGGCGGTACCCGCGAATATCCGATCCGGCGTGACAGTCAGCCGAAATGACAACGTGGTGTTCGCTCATGGCTCAGTCCTTTGAGCCGAGCACCGACATGTCGTCGTAGCGCTGGTGAATGTATGGCTCGATGTCTTCTCGCGGCACCGGTCCCATCACCTTGGCGTTGATAACCGTTGCCCGCTGTGCCCATGTTGCTTCGACGATTCGACGCACCGGAAGATCAGCGATCGGGTCAAGAGGCGAATCTTTCAAGATCACCGTTGCATCGACGAGCTCGACGTCACGTTCTTTATGGTGCTTGTAGGAGTGAATCAACAACGGGTCACTGTCGAGGTGATCTTTGTTCTCCGGTGACGGAGAGATCTTGAAATAGAAATCGCAGCTGTCTCGCTCGACTGCTTCACGCGCGCCGGAAATAGTTCCGGTGACTTCGGCAAGGGTGAAACCCAACCGAGTGAGTTGCGCCGAAACATTGTCGCCATCACGGTCGATCGAAAGTTCGGCAATCTTCTTCGGTTCACCAAAGACTTCTCGCCCACCCACCGTGGCTTGTTCCGTTGTCATTGGCATGAACAACGGATATTCGCCTTCTTGATCGCCATGCATTGCGTGCACACCAAACCAACCGGCGCCGAAGCGCAGGTTTCCAGGCATAACAACCTGCGTGAGATTGAGTCGCACATAGGGCTTGGCATGCGGAGTCAGCGGCTTGGGCAGCACTGCAGCGATGACCTCGGGATCGGTTTCGTAGATCACTTCGAGGCAGGTTGACCAGGTTTCGGTACCGGTGGCCTCGAGTTCGCGATTACGGCGCTCGGCCGGTGGCTTCGCGGCATAACGAATCGACATTGTGTCCCCCTTCAGTGAACACGCACCCCCGTGTCGTGTCCTGTAGCGACGTTACTGCCCACCATTGTTGACGTGCAGGAAAAGACGGGAGTGGCAAAACCCGCGGAAGGGGCGGTCGCGCGCTGATTTCATTAGGGTTTGACCCCCATGGCCGAGCGACGCACCCGAGAGGGCACCGCCACCTCCGAATTCGGAGTGTCTAAGCGCGAGAACCACGACTCGACGTCGTTCTATGAGCGCTTCCCGGCCCCGACGTTGCTCGACGACGACACGGTTGTGCCGTGCCCGGTGAACGACACCATCTTCTGCGGCGACTCGCGCGACCTTTCGGCGATTCCTGATAACTCGATCGCCCTCGTTGTCACCTCGCCCCCCTACTTCGCCGGCAAGGCCTACGAAACGGAAATGGGCGAAGGCGCGGTTCCCGCCTCGTACCTCGATTACCTCGTGATGTTGCGCGATGTGTTCGCCGAATGCTGGCGAGTCCTTGAACCGGGCGGCCGCATTGCGGTGAACGTCGCCAACCTTGGGCGCAAACCCTTCCGCTCTCTCGCAAGCGATGTCACAACAATCCTGCAGAACGATCTTGGTTTCCTGTTGCGTGGCGAAATTGTGTGGATCAA
>CANGMY010000118.1 GCA_947455015.1 Microthrixaceae bacterium
ATCGCCATCGGAGTCACCCTTGCCGGGCAACACGCGATAGGCGTCGTAAATGCCGTCGATCTTCTTGATCGACCAAAGCAGCGGAGTCAACTGTGAGACATCGCCCAATTCGAAATCGAACCGCATGGACGAGATTCGGTCGGAACCGGTGATGGTGTTGCACGCCACGATATTGACGTGGTGATCAGCCAACACTGCAGACACATCTCGAAGAAGTCGTGAACGGTCCAAGCCCTTGACTTCGATCGACGCAATAAACGTCGCTGCGATATCGGCGTCCCATTCGACATCGATCAATCGATCGGCCTGACCATCGGTAAGTGACATTGCGTTTGCGCAATCGGAACGGTGGACAGAGACGCCGCGTCCGCGAGTGACAAAGCCCATAATTTCGTCGCCCGGAACCGGCGTGCAGCAACGCGACAAGCGGACCATGACGTCGTCGAGGCCTTCGACATGGACGCCCGATGGACTTCCACCGACACGACCAGAACGATGTGGGGCATGAACAGTCGTCGAGAGTTGTTCTTCGCGGCCTGGTTCGACCGATTCAAGTTTCTTGCGAATTCGTTCCGCTACCGATTGCGCTGACTGATGACCCCCGCCGATCGCCGCATGCAACGACTCGAGATCGGTGTAGTTCAGTTCGGTCGCAATTTCGTCGAGCACTCGAGACTGGCGAATCTTCTGAACCGGCAGACCCTCGCGCCGAAGGGCCTTGATGAGATCGTCATTGCCATTATCGATTGCGTCCTCGCGACGTTCTCGCGAATGCCAGGCCTTGATCTTGTTTCCAGCCTTGTGAGAAACGACGAAACGCAGCCAGTCTTGAGAAGGCCCACTACTTTCGACCTTCGAGGTGAAGATCTCGACGGAGTCCCCAGACTGCAATTCCGTGTCGAGCGCTACGAGGCGGCCATTGACGCGAGCACCGATGCATGAGTGCCCAACGTCAGTATGAATGGCATAAGCGAAATCGACTGTTGTCGCACCGAGCGGAAGAGTTACCACTTTGCCCTTGGGTGTGAAGACGAAAACTTCGTCTTGTTCGAGGTCGATCTTGAGATTGGCCATGAACTCTGACGGGTCGGAGGTTTCGGTTTGCCAATCGACGATGCGGTTCAACCAAGCGAGATCGGCGGAACTTTCGTTGTTGTCCTTATAGTTCCAATGAGCGGCGACGCCGAACTCGGCGCGGCGATGCATCTCAAGAGTTCGAATCTGGACTTCGAGCGACTTACCCCCGGGACCGACCACTGTTGTGTGCAGCGATTGGTAAAGATTGAACTTGGGCATGGCGACGTAATCCTTGAACCGCCCCTGCACTGGCTTCCAGGTCGCGTGAATCGAACCCAGCGCCGCGTAACAGTCCTTCACCGTGCCGACGATGACTCGAATCGCGACGAGGTCGAAAATCTCATCGAAGTCGCGACCCTTCACGACCATCTTTTCGTAGATGCTCCAAAGGTGTTTCGGTCGGCCGGTGACCTCGGCGGTGATGTGCAGTTCGCTGAGTCGACCGCGAACGTCTTCAAGCACGTTGGTGAGGTAGACGTCACGCTCTGGTGCACGAGTAGCAACCATGTGGTCGATCTCCGCGTAACGCTTCGGGTGTAGCGACGCGAAACAGAGATCTTCGAGTTGCTGCTTGAGTTCTTGCATGCCGAGGCGGTGGGCTAGCGGCGCATAAATCTCGAGAGTTTCCTGCGCAGTGCGGTGCTGCTTCCATGCCGGCATCGCTGCGATGGTTCGCATGTTGTGAAGTCGGTCGGCAAGTTTGATGATGAGGACGCGGAGGTCCTTCGCCATCGCCACGAGCATCTTGCGAACCGTGGCCGCCTGCTGCGCTTCTTTACTGTCGAATTTGATGCGATCGAGTTTCGTGACGCCGTCGACGATTCGGGCTACGTCTTCGCCAAATTCCTTTTCGACATCAATCAACGTTGCGCCGGTGTCTTCCACGGCATCGTGCAAAAGCGCAGCAGCAATCGTGACATCGTCGAGACCAAGCTCGGCACAGATCTTGGCCACCGCAACCGGATGGGTCACATAGGGCTCACCCGACTTACGCGATTGGCCTTCGTGCGCAGTTGCGGCCCGGTCGTAGGCACGCGTAATGAGCGATGTCGAAGAACGCGGGTGATGGGACTGAAAGATCTCGACGAGCGGGGCGACCTCTTCGGATGGCGCTGCGACATGACGTCGCCACGGCAGCACACGATTCACGGTCGCCATTGGTCAGAACCTCGCTCGAGCGCGACCGGGTGGACATACCCCGGTGGCGATTCCGACCGAACTCATCATGGCTCCACGGTACAGGCGACGAGCCCCTACCCCGGCGCGATTGCTAGCGCTTGCGCTGGTTCTTGCGAGGACGCGGCGGGATGACGCCGGACGGTGCTGCAATCGATGCCGGCGCACTTGCGGAATCTCCAGCGACTGGTGTTGAAGCAGCAGAGATGGCCGCCGAGCCAACTCCGGCCCCGAGGAGATCCACTCGAGCCGATGCATGAGCGATGTCGATGCCCTGAGACTGCAGGCGTTCGCGAATCACCTTGTACTTCGACTGATGTTCTTTGAGCCACACAAGAATTGGTGCGGCGACAAAGATCGAGGAGTACGCACCCGCAAGAAGACCAACCGTCAAGGCGATTGAGAATTCTTCGAGAGTGACGGCGCCCATGATGCCGGCGCCAACCAACAGAAGAGCGACAACTGGCAGGAGCGAAACAACCGTCGTGTTGATCGAGCGCAGAAGCACCTGATTCATCGACATGGACGTCATCTGCCCGTAGGTGAGACGACCAGACTGACCAACGAATCGTTCGTTTTCTTTGATCTTGTCGTCCACCACGATCGTGTCGTAGATCGAATAACCAAGGATTGTCAGGAACGCGATAACGGTTCCCGGGGTCACTTCGAACTGAAAGACCGAATAGGCGCCGACGCTGATGAGGACGTCGTGGATCACCGCAACGAGTGCGGCAACTGCCATGCGCCATTCAAGACGAATCGTCAGGTAGATCAGAATTGCGATGAAGAAGAACACCAAGGCGCGGATTGCAGACTTGGTGACATCGCCACCCCACGAAGCTCCAACTGTAGAAAAACTGACATTCGCAGGTTCGGTGTTGGCCAGTTCAGCCAGCGTCTTGGTCACTTCAACCGTGTGTTCCGGCGTGCTTTCCGGACCCTGCACGCGAATGATGTCGGTTCCGACGATCTGAATCTTTGCTGATCCTTCGCCAACGGACTCAAGTGCGGTTCGAGTTTCGTCAATTGAAACCCCTGGAGCACTGACCTCCCAGGACACACCGCCCTTGAAGTCAATGCCGAGGTTGAGACCGCGGGTAAGAAGCGAGCCAACACTCACCACCATTAAGAAAACAGATACTGCGAGACCGATCTTCCACCACTTAAGGAAATCGATATTCGTTTCGCCCCGATTGAGGCGTCCGAGCTTGCTCATTGCGACACCTCCGCATTCGGGCGATTTGAGGACTTTGCATTTGCGCGTTCCTGCGTCTTCTCGGCGGGCAGGCCGAGGATGCGAGGACGAGACAGCAGGAACTTCGAACGTGTCGCCAACTTCACAACCGGACGCATGTAGGCCCACGAGGTGAGGAGGTCGAGCGCAGTGGAAAGTCCGAGATAGAAGGCGAAGCCTCGAACCGGTCCGACCGTGAGCCACCAAAGAAGCGCTGCACCAATAAGCGATGCGACGTCAGCCTTCACGATGGTTGAGAACGCGGACACAAAGGATTTGTCGGTCGCGCTGCGGATCGAGCGACCGTGGTTGATGTCTTCTTTGAGATGCTCGTAATAGACAACGTTCGAGTCGAGCGACACACCGATCGAAACGATGATGCCGGTAATGCCCGCGAGCGTGAGGGCAAGACCATTGTTGGCGCCGAGCCACGAAATGATCGACCACAGCAACGCTGCTTCGATACCGAGCTTGAGCACTGCGAACAATCCGAGCACTCGATAGAACGCCATCATGTAGATCGACACAGCGATGAGGCCCACGAGGCCAGCGATAAGGCCGGCGTGAAGTGCGTCTTGCCCGAGGGTTGCGGAAACAACCTGTGCCTGTTGCTGCTCAAACTCAACGGGCAGGGCGCCGTACTTCAGTGCGGTGGCCAGGTCCTTGGCGGTGCGTTCGGTGAACGAGCCTGAAATTTCAATCTGATCGGCCTTGAAACTCTGACTATTGATGCTCGGAGCCGAGAGCACTCGACCATCGAGGACGATCGCTAACTGACCAGTTGGGCAGGTCGAACCCTTCGTGAAGCACTGACCAGCGATGGCGTTAAAGCCGCCGATTCCGTCGTCGCCACTCTTGAAGGTCGGCGCAACGATCCACTGGCCTGTGTTGCCGAGGTTCGCTCGTGCAGTTTCGAGAGCGCTACCGGTAAGGGCAACGGGACCAACTGCATAAGAACCAACAAGTAGTCCGTCTTTGCACTGAGGAAGAATCGCTTGACCAGAAGCATTGACCTGATCGGCCGAGAGCCCTGAGGTACAGACATCAAGCGGAAGACCGCCGACTGTCTTGGTTGGGTCAATCGTCGTCGTCGTGGTTGAAACATCGGGAGCCACAGTCGTTGTTGTCGCCGTGGGATCACCACTTGTCGTTGTCGTGGCTTCTTGCGGAGTCACAGGAACATTGGCAAGAACCGGGCGGAACTGAAGTTCTGCGGTCTGACCTACTAGCTGAAGGGCACGTTCCTTGTCCTTCACGCCAGGGATCTGGATGAGGATGTTGTTGCCCTGACGGGTGATCTCTGGCTCGGCGACACCGATGGCATCGATGCGCTGACGAATAATCGCAATCGCCTGATCGATCGTGTCGTTCTCGACCTGTTGCTTTGGCTTCAACACCACCGAAACGCCACCTTGAAGGTCAAGACCAAGAAGTGGTTTGTTGCCAGCAACAAGCGTGTAGAGCAATGCCGATGCAGCGACGACGACGATCACCAACAGCGAACCGAATCCTCGAAGGCGTCTCATGCGTCTGAATCCTCGTCGCCAGAATCGTCCACAACTTCAGCGGGCACTGCGGCCGGGTCGACAACCTTCGATGCAATGGCGCGGCGAGCGATTTTGAGTTCAACGCCAGGCGCAACCTGGAGCAACACCGTGGCGTCGTTGATTTCAACGAGCGTTCCGTAGATGCCGGAGCCCGCCATGACCTCGTCGCCAATGGCCAAGGTCTCGATGAATGAGTTGTGTCGCTTAACTTCCCGTTGCTTCGGAAGGATCAATACGACCCAAGCGATCACAAAGAGAACAATGATGATGAGGAAGGACATGGTTTCGAAGTGACTCGTTCGTAGGGGTCAGTGGCGAAGACGGCGCAACGATAGCCCTCATCTCCCCTCTCGCATTATTCGCCCAAACTGGCATTCAGTCCCAGACTGCAGCCACCGACGCCCGGAACTGGTCGTAGGTGCCGGCAGCGATCGCCGCCTGAGCGCCCTCCATCATTCGGAGAAGCCAGTGAACGTTATGAATCGTGGTCAAACGAGCAGCAGTGGGCTC
>CANGMY010000119.1 GCA_947455015.1 Microthrixaceae bacterium
CCGTTGTCGAGAACGGGTCGCTTGCAGCCGATCGGGTAATCCTTCGGACAGAGCGAATCAGCTACCTCAGGATCGTTGACAGTGCGGCGAACCATTTCGCGGAACAGTTCAACGGCCATTTCGTTTGCGTCGAGATCCTTCGCCGCATCGGCCCAAATTCGTGACGCGTTAAAACCCTGTTCTTCAAGCGCGGCGTCACGTTCTTCTTCCGTGCTTTCAAGGATGAATTTGTCGGGATCTGCAAACGTGAAAATCGTTGCACCCGTTGTGTGTGCGGTTGCGAGTGGCGAGGCGTACTGCTGGGCACGAACCTCTCGATAGCGCGACTTCACCTCGGCCTGATGTTCGGGCGTCAGCGGTCGGTTTTGTGATGGCCAGGCGAATGTTGCGGTGCGTTGAAACACGGTGAGATGGCTCGCGACCTTTGCGAGTTCCGGAATGGTCTGTACGCCTGAAGAGCCATTGCCCACGATGCCAACACGTCGGCCTTCAAGGGCAACCTCTTCTTCGGGCCACAAGCTTGATTGCAGAACTTCGCCAGCGAATGAATCGAGCCCCGGCCAATCGGGACGATGCGGCGCCGACAATCCGCCAGTTGCCATCACACAAAAACGCGAGCGAAGTTGTTCACCCGTTTCGGTATCAACAATCCACGAATCGGTTGCTTCGTCGAACGTCATTGCGGCGACTCCGGTTTCCAAACGAATGTCCGGGCGAAGGTTGTAGCGATCGGCAATGTGATTGAGATAGCGCTCAATTTCAGGCTGGGCCGCGAAGTGTTCGCTCCATTCCCATTCCTGTTCAAGCTCAGGGTCGAAGCCGAATGAGTACTCAAGACTTGGGATGTCGCAACGCGCACCGGGGTAGCGATTCCAGAACCAAGTGCCGCCGACCCCCGCAGCCCGTTCAAGAACGATCACTCGAAATCCGCGCTCACGAAACACCTTCAACGCGTAGAGACCCGACATGCCCGCCCCGACCACGATGACGTCAGCGTCCAGCGTTACGTCGTTGCTCCCCATGATCGCTCCCCCAAGCTCTTCCGAATTGGAACACACTTCCACAAAACCGCGTCCGGCTCAACGGCGATTCGCCCAAGCGCTGAAACTGGCGACCGACCCTGATCCCGGTCGCTGCAACCACGGCCAGGGATGAACCTCGGCCACGTTCAATGAGCGCGACCGGCGCCTCCAACCGGGCACGGGAGCGAACGTGGTGGCGAGAGGTTTGCCGGCGAGAACCTTGCGCGGATCTCCGAGGTGAACCTCAATCGTGCGCTCAGTTCCCAACTCGGCGAGACGATCGGCAAGAAAGACGAGCCGCTTCGAGGAAAGTCGAAGCTCTCGTAGCAGCGGTTCATCGAACACAAAGACCACGGGCAGTTCGGAGTGTGCACTCAGCGCGGGGTCGTCCTCGCCCAGTGACTCGGCGGTAAGCCACACCGCTTCGGGGGCCGAAGAATGCTCGACCTGTGCTGGTCCGGCTGTCAGCACTGGATCGGGGTCGCGTCGAAGGCGGGGGTCGCGTTCAACTGGAGAAAGTTCCGGCTCGTCCGGCCACTCTCCAATCGGACACGCATCGCGGTGGTCACAGGAACCACAAAGTTCCAGTGCGCGCCGGCGGACTTGAGATTGGGAGAACCCGTACACCTTCGAAGAACCCGCGCCAACCGTCCATTGCCAACCAAGCCGATTCGCAGCACGAGAACCATCCAGAAGATGAGTGAAGAAGTACTGCTCACCAATGCGCCAGTTGGCGCCGTTTCGCACCGACCATTGCGAAGCGAGCCACATACGTGTTTGGTTCACCATCCAACCATCACGCTCAAGTTCATCGAGATTCGTTTCGATGCAACGCATTGACCGATCCCAAGGTTCGGCATCATTCGTTGAGCGAACAACGGGTGCATTGCGTAACGGTGAGCCAGTTGCGTTCCCTAAGCGTGCATAGAGATGACGTGCGTATTCTTGCCAACGCAGTTCGTCACGAAACTTTCGTACATCATTGGCAGTGCCTTTGGCGGCGGTAAAGACACGAGGCAATTGCAAAAGACCATGACGGATCCAAGGCGACAGCCCTGATGCTCCTCGCTGCGAGACCGGCAATACTTCATTGTGCCGCTCGGCGTATCCCGTGAGATCCAGCGTTGCGAGCGCCGCATCCGCTGCTGCTTGGGTTCCAACAAATCGTTCCGACCTGCGCACGTCGTCACTGCAGAGATGCGCAAGATGTTGCGCCACCCACTGCACTTCTTGCCCGGGTTCGGGAATCGGCAGCATCGTTTCGCTCATGTCAGACCTATCCGAAATGGGCCCTTTGCTGTCGACGGATCAACCCGTCGCCCGTCTTGGGTGATGACAACACGTCCTTCGACCGAAAGTCGACGCGCCGCGGCGCGGGCTGGTTCGGTAACTCGTTCCCAATTCTCACCGGATACCAATTGCGCAGCATCGTCTGGGGAGATCGTTACGTTGCGCGGCCGTTGCGAAAGCAATTTGAGAATGGCCGTTTCAAGCTGCTGATCAACTGGCTGAATTCCTCGTTTGCGACATGCATCAGAGCAGTGGCGAACCTCGTCCCACGAACGCGCCCACTTCTTACGCCACGTGATTGTGCGCCCGCACACAACGCAATGCTTTTCGGCGAGGTCGGGCATCTCCATCAACCTACAGAATCAGTGCCGACGCACTCGTATCCGCTGAACAACCTTTACGTTCAACGACTTGCTGCAAGGACTTCTTCGAGTTCACTCGCAAGCGAATCGGAATAACCGCCATCGCCACGCCAAAGCACTGCACCCGATTGATCGACGCAGAACACTGAAATTGTTGATCGGTCTTTGATTTTCAGCGGCTGCATCAATTGATTCACATCGCCGTAGACAGTGAACGTGCGTTGGAGGATGACTGGCTCCTTGATTGCCGCGGCCATTCCACCGTCGATGAACTTGCGGACGGGCGCCCAAATTCGCCCGATCGTTGGTACTTCATAAAACCGCAAACCAGCATCGGTAAGCGCAGCTTGCTCGAACCACGGCAGCCATGAATCGACGAGATCTTGATGATTGCGTTGAAATGCGACAGCGACGATATTGCGATCCCCAGCAAACGCTGAGGGGAGTTCGACATCGAGCCCCTCAAGATTGCGAGCCCGAATGCTTGGAAAGACGAGATCGCTAGTCATGACGACAGGGTACGGAGGAACCTCGTCAGTTACTCGTCGCGCGGCTGCGTCGACTCAAAGCCTGTGTTGAAGCACTGCGGCGATGGCCTCGGCCGCGGCTGCACCTGAGAGCGCCGCTCCTTCAACCTTTGCGCCACCAAACGCGTCGCCCGCGCAAACAAAGGGCGGAACACCGCTGAGTTGAAGGAATCGTTCCGGATGTTCAACCGACGGACGGGCGTATCGCCAACGCTGAATCTGAACCGAACCGGGGAGTACCGACGACTCAAGTTGCGCCGCATCAAGCAATGCTTCGGTGATCGCTTCGTCCGGTGCATCCCATTGCGCACGACTGAACTCTGGTGTTGCGTGAATCGTCACCGCAGGCACTGCCGAAATTCCCTTGAGGAAATTGTCGGCCATCCAATCGATGGGACCTTCAACGGGATCGACCGCTCCTGGTTCCGAAAGTCCTGAGGGGCCGTCAAGCACCGCCATGAAAGCGACACATGGGTCGTATTCGATCGCATCAAGCGCGACTTTGTCCTTTGCAGCGAGCGCGACCTCGCCATTTTCCAATAGCGCAATCGTCTGCGGAACGGGAGAGGAAGAAATCACTGCATCAGCAATGAGTTCCGAGCCATCAACAAGCGCGACCGTCCACGACTCGCCATTATGACTGAGCGCAGAAACCTGCGATGCGGTGCGCACATCAAGACCGACGGCGAGATTCTTGGCAATCGCATTCATCGACACTGCGCCACGGAATCGAGTATGTCCATCAGAATCGTTTACGCCTTCCGGACCGACGCGGCCGCGAAACCACGGAGCAGCTGCCCCATCATCGACCAGTCGTTCCACCATCTCAGCGAACTCGGCTGTGTGGGTCGTAATGAACTGAGCGCCGTGATCGATCGTCGCCTCACCAATGCGCCGTGTGGCGAGTCGACCGCCGACGCCACGACCCTTATCGAGAACGATCACATCGCAACGTTCTTGAAGTCGATGAGCAGCTGTAAGCCCGGCCATCCCCGCGCCGATCACGACAACACTTGGTCGAGTCTTTGATGCATTCACAGGGTCAGGTTCGCACACCGACCGCTGGACTCGCGTGGTCGGAGGGAGCCGACCTCTCTAGAAGTCGACTCCCTCCAAGTTTCGACGCGTTACGAGATGAGTTCGTTCTCGTCGTTACGCACAGGGCTTGCCTTCTTACGCCGCGTTCCAAGCACCATGGCTCCACCAAGCGTGACAAGCACAAAGGCAATTCCAAGTGGCGTGTTCACGTTCGAGCCGGTGTACGGAAGAGTCACACCTGAAGCGGTTTCGGTTGCATCGACGACGTCGGTAACTCCATCGACAGGATCGCCGGAACCGTCACCGCCTGTGCCACCAGACCCACCGTCGCCACCATCGGATACCGGAGGCGAAGAAACCGTGAAGACCGGATCCTCGGTGAAGGTGAACGTTATGGTGCCCGCCTTCGTGGCCTTGCCCACGAACGTCAGGACACCGTTGAAGTATTGATAGACCTTGTCGCCTTTCTTAATCGCCGGGTTGCTGATCGTCATCGTCACCGGCACGCCCGCGATAGGCACGGAACCGTCAGGCGCACGCCACGTGACGACCATAGAGACCACGAACTTGTGACCCGAAGGGAAGGTGTCCGCCAGACCTGCAGTACTAAGAACTGGATACACACTGAGGGTCGTTCCCGCGGGAAGCGCGCCGGCCGGAACCGTAACCGAAGCGTTTGTTCCTTCGGATCCAAGCGTCAGGGTCGCATCCGTTTGTCCCGACAACGTGACGTTCGTGGGCTTGCCGATCATGGTGTTGTCCACGCCGCGCGGCAATACGTTGTCCGGAATAGGCGCTTGGTTGACGGACCACAAAGCAGTCAATGTCACATTCGACGAGCGCACTGTGTATGAGTCTCCGGCCTTGTAGGCCGTCGAACCATCGGACCAGCCTAGGAACGAGTGACCCTCGTACAACAACTCTGCGCCGCTCGCGACCTGGAACGTCGCATCGCTTGCGAGCGCCGACTGGGTCGGCAGCGTTCCGGTACCACCACCAAGGGCATAGGTAACCGAATACTTCGGAGCGGTCCAAACGGCCGTGAGCGTCTCAGGAACTCCAGACATCAGGAACAAATCCCCGTTGCCATAAAGCGTGCCCCAGTAATCCACCCAACCACCGAAGCCATAACCGGTCTTCACTGGATCAGTTCCGTTGCCAACGGTGAATGTCGTGTTTTCCGTCGTGTCAGCTTGCGTTGGAGCCGATGCTCCACCCGGCATCGAACCACCATTGAGGTCGTACGTAACCGAGGAAACAACGGGATCGGCGAAAGTCTTTGTCACATTCCC
>CANGMY010000120.1 GCA_947455015.1 Microthrixaceae bacterium
AAAGTTGAACTTCTGACTCGCGCCGATGAAGCCGCTCGTTCTGTTGGCGATGCCATCTCACAGGTTTCGGTCAGTTATGGCGACAACCGTCGACGGATCCTTGTTGCGAATTCCGACGGTTTGTTTGTTGAAGACGACACCGTGCGTACGTTCTTCGCCGTTAGTTGCGTTGCGACGGGCGATACCGGAATGCAGACCGGTCGAGAAAGTGTCGGCCACACAATCGGGTTCGAACTTTTCGATAAATACGACATCGATCAGTTGGCTCGTAACGCCGCCGATCGTGCTCTCACAAAGTTGGCAGCACGACCGGCGCCAAGCGGGCAGATGCCCGTCGTTATCGGAAGTGGCGGTGGCGGAGTCTTGTTCCACGAAGCATGTGGGCATGGCCTCGAAGCCGATCTCGTTTCCAAGGGTGCATCGGTTTTCCGTGGGCGCGTTGGTCAGCAGGTTGCGTCAAAGGGCGTCACGGTTGTTGACGACGGCACGATGGCTCGCGAGTGGGGAAATATCGCAATCGACGATGAAGGCAATCCTGCGCAACGCAATGTGCTGATCGAAGACGGAATTCTCACTGACTACATGTGGGATCACCTTCGCGCTCGCAAGGAAGGCCGCAAGAGTTCCGGCAATGGTCGCCGTCAGAGCTATCAGAACCTTCCTATGGTTCGTATGACCAACACCTATCTCCTCGCCGGCGAAGAAGATCCAGATTCGATCATCGCATCGACGCCGAAGGGTGTGTACGTCAAACACCTCGGGGGCGGTCAGGTAAACACTGCGACTGGCGATTTCGTGTTCGGCATGACCGAGGCCTATCTCATCGAAGACGGCAAGATCACTGAACCGTTGCGCGAAGGAAATCTCATCGGCAACGGTCCCGAGGTTCTGCAGCGTATTGACGCACTCGGAAACGATTTCGCAATGGGCCCTCCGGGAACATGTGGAAAAGATGGTCAAGGTGTTCCCGTGGGCGATGGTGTCCCGACTCTGCGTGTTTCATCGCTCACCATCGGCGGCACTGCCGCATGAGCGATGAACTCCTGGCAATTGCCGACCGTGTTGTGGCAATGGCCAAGCCCGGCGAACAAGTCGAGGCCGTCGTTGTTCGGGGTACCGAGACGGAAATCAAAGTATTCGGGGGCGATGTCGAATCGTTGTCTTCCGCTCAGTCGCAGGGCGTCGGAATTCGAATCGTTGTCGATGGCCGCCAAGGCTTCGCCTACGCCGGAAGTCTCGACGAGTCTGCAATCGCCGAGACATTGGCCGACGCTCGCGACAACGTGAGCTTCGCAACCTTCGATGAATTCGCTGGACTCGCCGAACCAGACGGCGTGGCGATCCCCGTTCTTGACCTTCATCGCGATGCGATGGTGGCATTTTCGACCTCAGACAAAATTGCTATGGCGATTGAACTTGAGCGCGTCGTAATGGCAGCCGATCCCCGAATCTCGGGTATTGAATCCGCCGAATATGCCGACTCGATTTCCGAAGCAGCGATTGCAACGAGCACCGGGGTTCGAACAGTTGGCAGTGAGACCAGTTGCTACGTGGCGACGTATGCAATGGCAACCGAGGGCGAAGAAACACAAACCGGATTTGGCTTCGCTGTTGGTCGTGAACCCTCTGATCTCCACCCATCACGTGCTGCGATTGAGGCGGCCTCGCGTGCAACTCGCATGCTCGGCGCAGTGCAACCCCCGAGCGGTCGACTCACGGTTGTTCTCGATCCATGGGTGACGGCCCAGTTCTTGGGAATTCTGGGTTACACGCTTGATGGCGAGTCAGTGCTCAAGGGCCGGTCGTTGTTTGCCGATCGCTTGGGCGAGTCGGTTGGCTCCTCTCTCCTGACGTTGATCGACGACCCCACCGATGTTCGATCGTTCAGCGCTACCGATGCCGACGGCGAGGGCCTCGCTGCTCGTCGCAATGTGCTGATTCAAGATGGTGTGTTGCAAAAGTTTGTGCACAACGCGTATTCGGCCCGCCGAGCCGGAACGGTGAGCACCGGAAACGCTGTTCGTGGATTTAAGAGCACTCCGTCGGTCGGTTGCCTGTCCGTGTCGCTTGTTCCTGGCGTCTCGGATCCGGCCGCACTCATCGCGGGGATCGACGATGGCGTTCTTGTGCAAGAGGTCTCTGGCCTTCATTCGGGCGTGAATCCCGTGAGCGGCGACTTTTCAACTGGCGCTGAAGGTCTTCGGATTCGTAATGGCGAACTCGCCGAGCCGGTGCGTGAATTTACAATCGCGTCCACGCTGCAGAAGATGCTTCGTGATGTTCAAGCAGTTGGAAACGATCTCGAGTTCCTTCCGATGAACGCGTCGGGTGTCTCACTCGTCGTCGCCGATCTCACCGTTTCAGGCTCGTGAGTTTCGACCCGCCCGATCAGGAATGTGCTGATCTCCTTACGCTTGCGCAATCTGTTGCCAACAATGCGCGCACCGGAGAACAAGTCGAAGCATTCGTTGCTCGATCGTCATACACAACAGTGCGTGCTCATGGCGGCGATGTTGAATCGTTTACGTCAGCAGTGAGCGCTGGTATCGGTGTTCGAGTTGTCAGCGATCATCGCCAAGGTTTTGCGTGGGCCGGAACGCTTGAGCCTGATGCAATTGCCGATGCGTTGGCCGACGCGCGCGACAACGCAACGTTTGCCGAACCCGATGAATGGGTTGGCCTCGCCGAGCCCGACGGTGTTTCACCAGTTCCCTTCGATGCTTTTGATCCATCGGTAGCGACCATGGAACCATCGAGAAAGATCGACCTTGCTCTTGAACTCGAGCGCATGGTTCGTGCCGGAGACCCACGCATCACCGGCGTTCGTGTTGCCACCTTTTCTGATTCATCGTCGCGTTTCGCGGTTGCCACGAGCACGGGAATCGCTGGTGCAGGACGTGGCGCATGGTGCTCAATGAGTGCGCTTGCTCTTGCAGAAGATGGCGATGAGACCTACACCGGCGGAGGATCCACCGTTGGTTTCCGACCCGATGATCTCGATCTCGCCGAAGCTGCCGACGATGCGGTGTTACGCGCGACCCGACTCTTCGGGGCCAAGCCCGTTCCGTCACAGAGAGTCACGATCATTCTTGAGCCCCGCATGGCAGCAACGATTGCTGGGCTTCTTGGATCAACGCTCACAGGCGAACGAGTACTCAAGGGCCGTTCGCCGTTCGGTGATCGCATCGGTGAAGCCATTGCGTCGCCCATGCTTACGCTCGTTGACGATCCGACAGACCATCGTTCGTACGCAGCCGACATGTTCGACGGCGAAGGTTTGGCCTGTCGCCGAAACCCACTTGTGGTCGATGGCGTTCTTCAGGGATTTCTTTACGACAGTGCATCGGGTCGGCGCGCCGGACGACCGAGTACGGGCTCGGCGGTCCGCGGCGTTTCGTCAACACCGTCAGTCGGTTGCCAAGCCTTGGCGGTCGCTCCCGGTGCAGGTTCGTTCGAGTCGTTGTTGGCAGAGATCGACACTGGCGTCTATTTGCAGTCGATGACGGGACTCCACTCCGGTGTGAATCTTGTGAGCGGCGATATTTCCGTCGGAATCGAAGGCCTGATGGTACGCAACGGTCAACTGGCAGAACCAGTGCGCGAAGTAACGATTGCGTCAACGTTGCAGCGGATGCTGCTCGACATCGTTGCAATTGGCGACGACATTGAATGGCTTCCCGGTGGCACCGGTTGCCCAACGATTGTGATCGCAGATCTTTCGCTGGGTGGCAGTTGAGCGTTTGCTCTAGATCGTTCCGGCGATCAAGAGAACGATGCTGGCTGCAGCCACCACAAGTCGTTCCCAGCCAAACACGGCCATGCTGCGCGTTTGTAGCCAAGCCACCATCCACTTGACTGCGAGTGCGGCGAAGATGAAAGCGAAGATCAATCCGACCAGCGGGTTGAACCAGCCGTAGGCATCGATGACTGTCGAGCCGTTTTTCGCTGTCTCATAAAGGGTTGCTGCGCCCAGCGTCATTAGGCCGAGAAGGAAGCTGAACTCGACGGCCGCAGCCAGCGTTGTCCCGACCGCGAGTGCCGCGAGAATCGTGACGAGGCTTCTGCTTGTGCCTGGCCACATCGCAAGCACCTGCGCACAGCCAATGATGAGCGCCTGCTTTGGTCGGATATGCGTAATCGACATTCCCGGTCGATCGGCTTTGATCTTTGGAGCGAGATACAGAAGAAGGAGACCGCCGACAATCCACGCGCCGATTACGGGGCCAACGTTGAGCAAGTGGCTCTTGATCGGTTTTTCGATTGCAACGCCAATGATCACCGCCGGGATGAACGCGATGACGAGAGAGATCAAAAGATTGCGGCCGTCAGCGTCGCGACCAAAGAGGCCGCGGATGATCGACTCAATGCGCTTTCGGTACAGAACAAGAACCGCAAGAATCGCGCCGAACTGAATTGCGATTGCGTAACTATCGGCCGCGTCTTTTGTTGCCGAGGTATCGCCGATTCCGAGAATGCGCTGCGTAACAACGAGATGCCCGGTGGAACTGATCGGGAGATATTCGGTGATGCCTTCAACTGCACCCAGCACCATTGCTTTCCAGGTGCTCATCTGGTTCTTCGCCGCAGTCTGCTCTTCGGGAGTTAATTGCGTTGATGCGGCGAGTTCGGTCGTTGACGCATTCGCACGATTGGCGCCAGTGAAGGTGTGAACAATGCCGGTCGTGAGGAGGACGGCGAGTAGGAGTCCGAGGAGACGACCGGAATGTCGCTTCGGTCGACGTGGTGAGGATTCAGGCACGAGATGACCCTATCGGCGCGAGATGCTGAGGACGGTGAGGGTTAGTCGGCGAGGGCGATGATCATGCTTGCCGAAAGCAGTGCCTTTGCGACTGCAGGTGCTTGAGGAAGCGTCACCCCAATCGTGACGGCCTTCTCGGTGACTGCGACGACAACTCCGTGGTCAGCAATTCTGGTTGCGGGACCCAACGGGCGGCCGGCAGTGGCCACGACCTCGGATGGTGCGTACAACACAACGTGGTCGCCGACCTTCGTTGCTGGTGTGCTGGCATCGGATGGAACCGCGAACGCGACGGAATTCTCATCGAGTTGTGATGCAGGTCCGCTTGCGCCGCCACCGGCGAGCCGGCGTTCGAGGACAACTTCATCGCGTGCGATCGATCGCGTGACTGTTCTTCCGATCGGTGAATCGGCGACGTCATCGGGCACCACCGCAACTGGTCGATCGACGAAAACGATGTCGGCAGTTGTGATGACGCGCCCAGGGACGAGATCGCTCGCTGCGACAGGAACTGTTCGGCGCTGACCCCACGCAGACGCGCTGGCGTCAGCGGAGTTCACGGTCGAAACCGTCCAGACCGCGGAACAGAGTGCGACGACTGCGGTGAGGAGCCATCGGACTCTGGTGTTGGAGACCAAGCGGCGAAACGAACGCGGAAAAGAGGTTCGGGCCTGAGAATGACGCACAGCGACTCCACGGACGGGCGGTCGGTGGGGGAACGTCGAGACG
>CANGMY010000121.1 GCA_947455015.1 Microthrixaceae bacterium
CCATCGACCGACGGTTCGTTGTGGTTCGTCAACAAGACCTCGCACAAGGTGCAGCAGATCTCGTTTCGCGAGCCGATCGCGTCAAGCATCACGAGCGCATCGTCGGAAACATTCCCTATGGGCACGTCGACCACATTCACGGTGACGACCAGCGGCGGATTCCCCTTCGCCACGATCCGCACGTCTGATCCCCTTCCCTATGGCGTCACGCTGACCGACAATCACGACGGCACCGCAACACTCGGTGGTGCGGCGCGTCCTGGCGCCGAGGGCGTGTACCCGATCGAGATCGAAGCGGTGAATGGTGAACTGATCACGACACAGAACTTCACGCTCACTGTCCCGGGCACTCCACCCAATTCTCTGACTGTTTTCTTCAACGGACAGTCCGGCGGCTGGAACACCTGCTCGGTGAATTCAATGGCTGCGACCGCGAATGGGACGCTTTGGGTCGCGTCGCCCGGTGGCAACATCCTCCGGTACTCGACTGATTTGTTCTCGCTCTCCGAGACTATGAGCGTTGGCGGAACGCCGAGTCAGATCACGACCGCATCCGATGGAACGGTGTGGTTCATTGACGAGACGGCAAACAATGTCCGATCGATTTCGTACTCGGGCGGAACTTGGACTCTGGATTCGGCAGTGACCGTCGGTTCCTCGCCGCGATTCCTCACTGCTGGTGCCAATGGAAGCGTGTGGGTGGCCGACACGGTTGACGACAACATCAAGCAGATCACCAATGTTGGCGGTACGCGTTCTGTCGCGACAACGATCAGTCTTCCGGGTACCACGCTTGCCGGTCTCACGAAGGGACTCGACGGAAACATCTGGGTCGCCGACCGTCTCGAAGGGAAGCTCTACAGAATTTCCTATGAGTCCTTCTTTCAAGCATGGAGTGTCGCGGCGCCAGTATCCCTCGCTCTATCGGACCGGGAGATGGTCCTCGCTGCGGGGCCCGACGGCGACATCTGGGTCGCGTTCCGCAGTTCGAATTCGGTGCAGAGTGTGAGGAATGTGAGCGGAACGTGGCCCGGAACGTGGACCGCGCAAACTGCACTCACTATTCCTGCGGGCTCCTTCACAATTGCCGCAGGTCCCGGTGAAACGTTGTGGGTCGGTGATGGTTCCGGACGTGCCACCCAACTCGTGAAAATCGAAGGTACATGGGTGCCACTTCTGGCAATCCCGGCGGCGCAGCGAACGCAGTACACAGCGGTGACCGATAGCGGCTCAATGTGGTGGTCTGATGGTGGCTGCGCGCTGTTTGAATGGAAGTCAGTCGCTGGTGTTGCACCAACGATCACGACATCGGCGACTGGATCCATGAGGATCGGCGAATATTCGGCGATCACATTGTCGGCAACGGGAACGCCGAAGGTGACCTTCTCGAAGGTGGGCAACCTGCCCGAAGGAGTGTCGTTCAACGTCAACTCCTACAACAGCGAGGCGACGTTCAGTGGTACCCCGAGCAACTCTGTGACCCCGGGGGACTACACCTTCAAGATCATCGCTGACAATGGCGCGTATCGCGCAGCTGTTCAAGAGTTCACACTGACGATTTCAACTCCGCCACCGACAACCACGACGACGGTTGCGCCAACAACAACGACAACGGTTACACCGACGACCACGTCGACGACCCGACCGACGACAACGACGACCACGTCGACGACCCGACCGACGACAACGACGACCGCTGCGCCGACGACTACGACGACGCGGCCCACTTCGGTGCTCAACGAATCACAGATCGCGCAGTTGCCGCCTGCGCAGCTGACACCGGCGAAGTTGGCCAAGGCCGCGAAGGTCCGCATTCGCATGAGTGGTTTTCAGCCGCGTGAGCGAGTGCAGCTGACTGTCGCGTCTTCTCCGATCGTGGTTGGTGAGGTCGACGCCGACGGTGACGGTGTCATCGATACCGAGGTCGAGATCCCCGGCGATCTCGAGCCCGGCGATCATCATCTCGCTTCGTACGGATTGACGAGTGGCGTCGGCTTCAGCCAGGCGTTCACGATCGACGCTGAAGATGGTGCGGCGCTGCCGACCACCGGTTCGGGCTCGACCAGACTCCTCCTCGTCGGCGGTGCATTCGCCCTGCTGGGTTCGGCAATGGCGGCAGTGGCCGCCCGACGTCGTCAAGACCTCGCCAAGCGTCGCTCGCAAAGCTGATCGTCAGGAGTCCAACTGGCTGTCGGGTGTTGCGCGAGTGCGCAGGACCTCGACCATCATCCACACTGCGACTGCGCCCTTGGCTGTCCAGAGCCAGGCTCGGATGAGGTTCACGGTCATTAATCGGTCGTAGGTCGGCTGATCCCAGTGGTCGAGCAGTACTCCGTGCGCCGGCGCGGAGAATGCCGCGGTGTCGATCAGAATGAACAGCATCAGGAACGCACTAATGAGCGCGGCGATGCGCATGCGCTTTGGATGCGCGAGAAGCAGTAGCAGCACGCACAATCCCTCGATCAGCCACGGACCGAACAGCACCTTGCCGATTCGGTCAACATGCGCGTGTTCGTAGGCATCCCACGAGTCGGCGCCCACGAGCGGGAACAGGTCGTAGTGGACAACGTGAACCGTCCAGATCATTCCGACCATAAGTGCGGTGACGACGAGCTGAACGAGCACAACCCACTTCAGACGCAATCGGTCGATGCCGGGAAGAGCGGGCGACCATTCGCCGCTGGGCGTGGGTGTGAATCTGGGCAAGCGCATGGGGGGACGGTACTGATGCGTGTGGCTGGGCGACGGGTCGGGCGGGGAGTTGGCGGGCGGTGCCGGGGTTGGGGCGAGGTGTGGCGTGGGCGGGCGGGCGGGGGTTGGTCTCGCGGTGCCTCTTGAGAATGATCCGAATGACCTATTCACCGAGGCGATGTGCGTCCTTAGTATCGAACACATGTTCGAGAGTACCTGTCAGGCGACACCAGAGAACTGGGTTGGCGTTGGGCCCGTAGGGCTCGCCGGGTTCGCTGGGTTCGATGTCGCGTTTGCTCAGTTCACGACTGCGGTTGCCTCGATGCGTGACCTTGGCATTCCTGCCAAGGCTGAAGCGCTGGCGGGCGTACGTGCGCAGATGGATGCGCTTGCAGCGCTGGTAGCCGAGGCCGAAGTTCGGTTCGAACAACGCCAGTTGTGGCGTGATGAAGGCGCGGGCTCATTGCGCGCCTGGCTTACCGATGCATGTGGAATGTCTCGCCGCGAAGCAACGCGTGAATCTCGCCGGGTTGATCGGCTCGAGACGTGGCCCGAGGTTCTCGCCGCATGGAAGTCAGGTGCGCTTAGTGCCCCAAAGGTCGATGTTGTCGTTGCGGCGGTACCCGCTCGATTTGTTACGGAGTTCGCGTTGCAGGCGCCCGAAGTTCTGAAGGTGTTGGCGCCGCTTGATGTCGCTCAAACCGAAGTCGCGATGCGTCAGTGGGTGCGATGCGCTGAAGCAGCCGATGGCCCTGAAGACTTCTCCGAACGGCCATCAGGTGTGTACCTCGATTCATTGCTCGACGGTCGCGTTGTGGTGCAGGGCCAACTGAATCACACGGAAGCGGCCATTGTTGAAGCTGCGTTGCGGGTATTCGATGCTCCCGATCCAGTCGACGAGAATGGCGAGATCACTGGCGATCCTCGTTCGTTGGGCAAGCGAAATGCCGACGCATTGGTAGAAGTGTGCAAGTTCGCACTGTCGCATCGTGAAGGTGCGGGGGAGTCGGGTCGGTTCGTTCCGCACGTTTCGTTGGTGGTCGACATTGCGGAGTTGCGTGCGTCGGCACTCCGAGGTGCTGGTGTGCGATCCCAGGCCGGTCTCAACCGCATCGCATCAGATCGCGGATGGTCGGCTGCGGAAACTGCTTGGTTCACTGACGCGATGCATCGTCACGGCGACGCAGCGAGTTCGGACGGATCCGAACTCGATGCACTTGCCGTGGCAACGCTCACCTGCGATTCAGTCGTGCAGCGGGTACTCATGTCGGGTTCGAAGGTCTTGAATCTGGGTCGAGAAGTCCGAACGGCAACGGCATCACAACGAAGAGCAATCGTTGCTCGAGACAGACACTGCCGAGCGCCTGGGTGTCGAACGAAACCCAAACATTGCGATGTGCATCACATTGATCACTGGATCAATGGCGGCAGAACCGATCTCGGCCGAATGGTGTTGTTATGTGGCACGCATCATCGGCAGTTCCACAAACCGGGGTATCGCATGGTGCTATCTGATCAGGCCGAGTTCACCGTGCATTCGCCCAAGGGGTGGAGTCGTTCGAGTGTGCCGGAGCGAATCGAGACTCAGATCTTTCCGAGGAGCTCCGGGTCGGACTCCCAATTGGGGAGAGGGAATACGTTGTGAGACATCGCCGGATCAAACATCACCGAAACTTCACGAGGAAATTGGGGCGAAGCCTCCGCGACGTTCAGTCACGATCGCGTCCACAGGTATCTACTCACACGAACTTGGGACGACATGCTGCCAACGGTGAACTTCCTTATGTTGAATCCGTCGACCGCTGATGCATTCCAACTCGATCCCACGAATCGTCGTTGCGTTGGCTTTGCGCAGCGGTGGGGTTTCGGATCAATGGTGACGACAAACATCTTTGCGTTTCGTTCCACTGATCCCGCTGGTCTTCGAACGGCGAAGGACGCCGTAGGTCCAGCCAACGATGACGCAATTTGTGAAGCGGCAATGGCCGCCGATCTCGTCATCGCCGCATGGGGAACGCACGGTGAGTTGCACGGTCGGAGCGAAGCGGTCCGCAGGCTGCTTCGGGAAGCTGGTGTTTCGCTGCAAGTTCTTCGGCTCACCAAAGCCGGGCACCCTGGCCACCCGCTTTATGTTGCTGGCGACACGCTGCCATCGATCTGGCTCTGATTGGTGCCACACTCTTTCGAACCCTTTGGAGGAACTGTTATGGCGATGTCCCCTTTCAAACGAGCAACGGTTGTACTTGTTGGCGTTGTTGCGGTGGTCTCGCTTGCGGCGGGCTGTTCCTCGTCGAGTTCGAAGTCCTCCGAGGCCAAGTACTGCGAGTCGTGGCAGAAGGTCGTCGACTCCTTCAACACGTTGAACGGCATCTCCATTACGCCGAATGGTGTGAGTGGCCTCGATGCCGCCGTGAAAGACATCAGTGCAGCAGCGAAGGATCTCGCATCTTCGGCGGACTCGCTGCTGAAGCCCAAGGTGGAGGCGTTGCAGGACGCGCTCACCACATTCGGCGACACGTTGAAGTCTCCGCAGATTTCCACCGACTATCTCAACAAGTTGCAGTCAGAAAGTCAGAGCGTGAAGGACGCGTGGAACGATCTCGTCACGACGGCGAACAC
>CANGMY010000122.1 GCA_947455015.1 Microthrixaceae bacterium
CGTTTGCTTGGCACGTGGGGTTTGCTTGCCGATCTGAGTTTTTCGGATCTCATGTTGTTTGGTCGCGACCGAAGTGCCGATGACGAACACTCAATGGTTGTCCTCGGCCAGATCCGTCCGACGACAAGCCAGACGCTTTTCACAAACGATTGGGTGGGTCGCGTCGTCACTGCTGCAGAACGGCCACTTGTCGATCGCACGTTTGCAACCGGCGAATTCGCCGAGGGAGAGATTCCGCCTGGTGCAATCGAAGGCCCGGTACGCGAAACCTGCATTCCTGTGATGTTCGGCGGCCGAACGATCGCTGTGCTTACTCGCGACGCGAATCAAATTGTGGCCCGCCAAGACGGTGTTCTTGAACGCACGTATCTCGATGTGTTCAATCGCTTCGCCGAGATGATCGCTGCGGGCGGTTTCCCATTCACTGGTGAAGATGAACGCGGCGTCGTCATGCCGCGAGTCGGCGACGGTGTGATGGTGCTCGATGCCGAGCAACGAGTGCAGTTCGCGTCACCCAACGCGATTTCTGCTCTTCACCGAATTGGTGTGCACGCAAACTCTGAAGGGGAACGATTTGGCGAACTTGGTCTTCCCGATTCTCCGGTAACCGCTGCGTTCGCACTTGCTCGTCCAACCGCGGAAGAAATTGAACGCGGTCCGAACGTCACGATCCTCCTACGCATTGTTCCGCTCGTAGCTGACGGTCTTGTCACCGGCGCTCTCGTTCTCATGCGCGACATCTCAGAACTGCGCCGACGCGATCTCATGTTGTTGTCGAAGGACGCAACAATTCGCGAAATTCATCACCGCGTAAAAAATAATTTGCAAACGATTTCCGCGTTGCTGCGATTGCAAGGTCGCCGACTGTCGTCGCCCGAAGCGAAGGCGGCGGTCGAAGAATCGGTTCGACGCATTCGTTCCATCGCGCTGGTTCATGAAACGTTGTCGATCACCATCGGCGATGACGTTCCATTTATCGAGATCGTTCGACCACTCGTGCGAATGGTGGAAGAAGGGTTGATCTCTCCTGACCGGCCGATCCGATTCACGGTGGTCGGCGACGCTGGCATTCTTCCCGCCGATGTCGCGACACCACTTGCCGTCGTACTCACGGAGCTTCTTCAGAACGTGGTCGATCATGCGTTTTCTTCTGGTCCGACCGATGACGCCACGGTGCTTGTGGAACTCGAAAACACCGGCACTCGGTTGCGTGTAACGGTTACCGATAACGGGGTGGGCACGGCCCCGGGCTTCACGATCGACGACAGCACGGGACTCGGGCTCTCTATCGTCCGTACGCTCGTGACGACCGAACTTGGTGGAACGATCGGGTTCTCGGCTGGCGACGGCACCAGCGACCGCCCAGGGACTGCTGTACGGATCTCAGTTCCTGTTCGACGCTGACCGTTTGCAGTTTCGGGGCAAAACGACAACGACCTCCCCGAAGGGAGGTCGTTGAACAAGTCAGAGACTCAGAGACTCAGGACGCCTTGCGTCGAGCGGCGAGCCACTGACGGCGAAGCTTGCGGCGCTCTTCTTCCGACGTTCCACCCCAGATGCCAGAGTCTTGGTTCGTGGCAAGGGCGAAGTCGAGGCAGGGCTGACGAACTTCGCAGTCGGTGCAAACGGACTTGGCGTTTTCGATCTGCTCGATCGCCGGGCCAGTAGTTCCAACTGGGAAGAAAAGATCGGGATCGGTGTCACGGCAAGCGGACTGATCACGCCAATCATCGGCGATTGCGTTCAGGGTCATTGCATGGGGCGCGGTCAGGGCCACGGTTCCTCCAGGATCAGGGGTCACGAAACGGTTTTCCGGCCGATCCGTGAGATGTGTGTTCATGCCACCTCTCCGCACCGTGAGAATCGAGAAGTGATTCGAACGGACCCGGACGTGTGTGGCTGAGGGGCGAGAACGTACTTGTGGCCCAAAGCACGCGCAAGGGTTTTTTGCAAATGCTGAGGTCAGCGCCCGCGATGCCGCGGTGGGTTTGATGTTCGCGTTGGCTTTGTGACAAATGACACCCAAACCACAAAGATGGAGTTTGGCGAAAACCAATCGGTTCAAACGCCTACGGTGGGCAGATGGCAAAGGTCGTAGCGCATCGGGGAGCTTCTGCCGCATGTCCTCCGGGTAATACGGTCGATGCCTTCGCTGAAGCGGTATCGCAAGGGGCCGATTGGGTCGAACTCGATGTCCACCTCACCGCTGATGGTGAAATCGTCGTTCACCACGATCCCGTTCTCTCTGACGGTCGCCTCCTCGGAGAGCTGACGCGGGCAGAACTGCCCGATTCAATTCCCACGCTCGAGGAAGCACTGGCGGCCTGTGACCCCCTTGGTGTGAACGTCGAGATCAAACCCGATGGCGTTGATGGTCTGCGGCCACTGCTCATCGCAAATGTTGTCGAACTTCTCCGTTCTTTTGACGGCATACGGGAGTTCTTGGTCACGTCATTCGATCACGAGATTTGCGATCAGGTGCGGGCGTTGGACGCAACCTTGCCGACCGGGTTACTCAACGCTGGAGGCGATTCGCTGCAAACTGATCTTGAACGTGCAGCAGTTGATGGTCATGTTGCAATCAATCCTTGGTACGGAACCGTTACGAAAGAGTTTGTTGTGCAAGCGCATTCATTGGGTGTTGCTGTGAATGTCTGGACAGTTGACGATCCAGTAGTGATTCGCTCGCTCTCCGAAATCGGTGTCGACGCAATCATCACCAACGTGCCGCGCTTGTGTCGTGAGGTTCTCAGCGAGAACTAACCCGCGGAACAACGAGCGACAGTGCATCGGGTTCGTAGCGCAATTCGAGATGTTCGACATCGCCGAGGTAATCGCCGTCAACCTGATGCGGGACCGGTCCGTATCCGTCGATCTCTACTTTTGTGACATCAGTGTGGAGAGAAACGTATTTGCTGCTTCGAAGATGTCGGCCTGAGCCAAGAGCAGAGGACAAGATCCGTAGAAGTGGAACCGCATCAAGTGTCCGCAAGGTCACGATGCTTAGCGGTCGATCGAGTGTGGCTTCAGGCGCGATGGTGAACGGCCGCGTGCCGATGAACGTATACGGGTCGGTATTAAGGCAAACGGTGAACATTCCGTCGTCAATAGTTGGCTTGCCTTCGACACGAACGCTGAAGTGTGCGCGCTTGCGGTTGTACTTGCGTAGCCAGGTGTCGAATGCTGCCCAACCGAACAACGCGTGATTCGCCCATCGCTTCAGTGAACCGCGTCGTTCGACTTCGGCAACGACTGCAGCATCGAATCCGATGCCGACGTGAAACAGGAAATAGCGACCATTCACCGAGCCAAGTCCGATTCGTTGGATCGAGTCGTACGCGAGTGCATCGAGAAGTGCACCAGTTGCCTCGATGGGGTCATCGGGAAGACCAAGGGTGCGAGCGAAAACGTTGGTCGAACCACCAGGAACCGCAGCGAGGGCAGTTGTGGTGCCGGCGAGTCCATTGGCAGCTTCGTTGAGTGTGCCGTCGCCCCCGAGTACAACCACGACGTCAGCCCCATCGGCAGCAGCGGCGGCAGCAAGGCGCGTCGCATGGCCCCGACGGGCGGTCTCCGAGACGGTGACCTCGTGGTCGGCGGCGAGCGCTTTGGTGATGACCACCCGTCCCCGAGCGGTGACCGAAGAGGCCGATGGATTGACGATGAGGTGCATCTTCACAAGGACTTTGACCGTAGCGGAGCCCCGAAGGTGACGTCTCAGCAACAGGTCCCGAACAAAGTCCCCCTGTGATTTGGCCCTGACTCCATTCTGCGGGCAGGATTCGACCCATGAACGTTGTCGTTTGTGTCAAGCAGATCCCGGACCCGGCTGATCCTGGTGCGTTGGATCCCACTACTAAAACCCTGAAGCGAGACGGCAAGCTCATCCTCGACGAATCTGATTCGTACGGTGTTGAGATGGCGCTGCAGCTTGTGACCACTGCCGGTGGCGGTGAAGTCACACTCGTCTCTATGGCTCCTAATGGTGAGGTGTCCGGTCTTCGTACCGCGCTCGCCATGGGGGCTGCGAAGGCAATCCTCGTCAGTGACGATGCACTCGCTGGTAGCGATGCACTCGGAACCGCCAAGGTGCTCGCCAAGGCCATCCAACGCGTCGAAGGTGCAGACCTCGTTCTCACCGCGACCGAATCGAGCGACGGTTACACCGGAACGGTTCCTGAGCAGATCGCAGGTTTGCTCGACCTTCCGTCAGTTACCTTCGCAAAGTCGATCAGCGTTGAAGGAAGCACCGTCAAGATCCAGCGTCAGACCGAAGCTGGTTACGACGATGTCGAATGCCCGCTTCCCGCTCTTGTCTCGGTAACCGCCGGTGTTGTCGAACCGCGTTATCCGTCCTTCAAGGGCATCATGGCCGCCAAGTCGAAGCCGGTTGACACACTCACCGTCGCCGACCTTGGTCTCGATGCAAGTCAGGTCGGTTGGGCCGGTGCCGGCCAGCAGATCGTGTCCATTACGGAAGCTCCCGCTCGCGAGGCTGGTGAGGTCTTCGAAGACGACGGCACCGCCGCCGAAAAGATCGTCGCCTTCCTCGACGACCTCAAGGTTCTCTAGGAGGAATTGATCATGGCTCTTTCGAAGATTTGGGTGCTCGCCGAAGCAACAGACGGCAAGGTCACCACAACCACACTTGAACTTCTCACCAAGGCTCGTTCGTTGGCCGACACGGTTGAAGCGATCTACGCCGGCGGCGACGCCGACGCGATTGCTGGCCAGCTGGGCGAGTACGGCGCATCAAAGGTGTACACAACCGGCGATCTCGCGGGTGCGCTTGCAGGCGTTCCGGTGTCGGGTGCTATCGCTGCTCTCGTCGAGGGTGGCAACGCTCCCGACGCGATCATCGCTGCTACCTCCTATGTCGGCCGTGACATTGCTGGCCGCCTTTCGGCCAAGCTTGATCGCACCGTCATCACCAACAACACCGACCTCGAGGTCGACGGGTCAAGCCTCGTCACCACCGAGCCAGTGTTTGGTGGCACCACCGACGTGAAGACCACCTTCACCGCTGCTGGTCCGCACCTCGTGCTCGTTCGTCCGAAGTCATTCGTGGCCGAGTCCGCTGGTGGCGGCGCTGCTGCAGTCGAGACCATTGCGGTTCCCGACGGCGGCAAGAGCGCAGGCGCAAAGGTCGTCAACCGTCACGTTGAAGAGCGTGAAGGACCGTCACTCGACGAAGCCGCAATCGTGGTGTCGGGTGGTCGTGGTCTTGGCGAACAAGACAAGTACGCCCTCGTCGAAGAACTGGCCAA
>CANGMY010000123.1 GCA_947455015.1 Microthrixaceae bacterium
GACTGGTCCGAACATCGCTGTGTTCTGTGAATACGATGCGCTCCCTGGTATCGGACACGCGTGCGGACACAACATCATTGCCGCGGCAGGTCTCGGTGCGGCAGTGGGCGCAGCTGCTGTCGCAGACGCAGTCGGCGGTCGCGTATCTGTGCTCGGTTCACCCGCGGAAGAAGGCGGCGGCGGCAAGGTGTTCATGATCGATCGGGGCGCACTCGACGGTGTGGATGCAGCGATGATGATTCATCCTGCCGATGTCGATCTTCGATGGATGACGACGATCGCCGTTCAACAGATTCAAGTGACGTGGCATGGAGAAGCAGCGCACGCCGCAGCACATCCATGGGATGGTCGCAATGCACTTGACGCGGCGGTCTTGGGCTACATGAACGTTGCTGCGCTTCGTCAGCACATCCGCCCAGAAGAGCGAGTACACGGTGTCTTCACCGATGGGGGAGATAAGCCGAACATCGTTCCCGCTACTGCCGCTATGCACTGGTTCATCCGAGCGGCAAACCCCGAACGGCTCGAAGCGCTGAAGCCACGAGTACTCGCAGCGTTGACCGCTGGAGCAGCGGCGACTGGCTGCACTGTCAGCTACGAATGGCTTGAGCCGGCGTATGCCGATCTGCTTCGTAACCCCGCATTCGAAGACCTCTACGCAACCAATAGTTCTTCGCTCGGGCGTCTCGTCGCTGAACCCGGTGAAGCCGGCGCAGTTGTGGGATCCACCGACATGGGCAACGTGAGTTACGTGGTGCCCTCGATTCATCCAATGGTCTCGGTGGCACCGCGTGGTGTCGGCATCCACACAGCCGGGTTCGCGGACTATGCCGCATCGCCAAGCGGAGACGCCGGCGTTCTCGACGGCGCCAAGGCCATGGCGATGACAATCATCGACCTTTGGACCTCTCCCACAGCACTCGAATCAGTTGCCAGCGCGTTCGCTGCCACGAAGCGGTGACCGACAACCGACGGGCCATCCGCGGCGGCGGGCGGTAAAGGCCGTACGCTCGCCCGCCGTGAGCGTCTACGTCGCAGAAGAATTCAGCCCAGAAGAGGCAGATGTTCTCCGTCGCTATTTCACGAACCTCTACGGGCCGGTTTTTGCACTCGTAAATCTCCCCGAGGTCGTGAAGGGCGCGTTGTTCGCTCGCTACTCTCGGTCGCCGAAAAGCCTCCGTCGGCTGTTTCTCGACGAGTTTGTTGGCGAGCTCGACATCAGTGGCGACGACTCCATCGACGCCACAATTGGACTCCGTCGGGCCGAAGAGCTCTACGACAAGGTTTTCTTCGAATACGGCGACGACTCGGTTGCGCAGCTCGGTGGCGTCCACCTTGCCTGCGAACAGGCCTCCAACCTTCTGACAAAGGTTCTCGAGTGGGGTCGTTTGATGGCGTACCTCGAACAATCAACTCGCTACATCTCCTACGACGCTCGTATCGGCGGTCGTTACCGGTTCTACCGTCCGCCGGAGGTTCTGCAGTCGAGCCTGGGTACTCGTTACGTCGGCGATATGGACCGACTTTTCGACACCTATGCCGAACTGCTTCCCATCGTCATCGATGACATCAAAGAGCGGATCCCGAAAGATCCCTCCGATAGCGATTTCGTTTACCGGCAGGCCATTCGGGCAAAGGCGTTCGATTCAATTCGTGGGCTTCTGCCAGCTTCGTCTCTTTCGAACGTTGGCATCTACGGCACGGGACAGGGCTACGAGATGCTGCTCCTGCGCATGCGCGCCCATCCGCTGCCCGAGGCTCGCACCTACGCCGATCTGATGCTCACCGAGCTGCGGAAGGTTGTTCCGTCATTCCTCAAGCGCGTCGATCTCGACGACCGAGGTGTCGCCTGGAGCGACTACATGACCAACAGCCGCGCTGCGATGGACGATATCGCCGGACGCCTTTTTGCCGGAGTCGATGACATCGAACCAGCACCGGTTGTGGCCTTGATTGATTTCGACCCCGATGCCGAAATCAAACTCGTCACCGCTGCGCTCTACCCGCATCTGTCATTGCCGGAACGACAGATCGAGGACCGAGTCCGAGCCATGTCAGTCGAGGAACGGATCGCGGTTCTCACGGCCTACGAGGGCGGTCGCGATAATCGTCGCCATAAGCCCGGACGCGCACTCGAGCGTCCCTCCTACAGATTCGACATCCTCGCCGATTACGGAGCGTTCCGAGATCTGCAACGCCACCGAATGCTCACGATCGATTGGCAGAAGCTCACACCGCTTCATGGGTACACCCGCCCGGCCGCGGTCGACGACGCTGGTGTAGGGCCAATCTTCGACGAAGCGATGCAGCGTTCTGCGTCGCTCTACGAGGCGCTCGATGAACGCTTCCCCGCAGAGTCTTCCTACGCCGTCTCCTTGGCCTACCGAGTCCGATTCTCGATGCAGATGAACGCTCGCGAGGCGATGCACCTCATCGAACTCCGGACCACTCCGCAGGGTCACCCGGCTTACCGAATCGTGGGTCAGGAGATGCACCGATTGATCGCTGAGCAGGCCGGCCACCATGCCATTGCCTCAATGATGCGGTTCGTCGACCACAGTGCCGAGCCCGAACTCGAACGCCTCCAGGCAGAACGGCGTGCCGAAAGTCGGCGACTCGGCTCCTGACCTTACGTGTCGTTTGTCACCTTTTGGGGTGAAGTACACGAAAGGCACCAATTTCACCCGCGACTGTGCCTATCATCCGCGGCACGAATCACCCGGCTGCCGTGTGGCGGCCCTGACCTGAGGACTCCATGGCTGACGACCCCATCGACGAAGAATTCGACGAGGAAGAACTCGACGTCGAACTCGAAGGCGACGACCTCGAGGGCGAACTCGTTGAAGACCTCGAAGAAGTTCTTGCCGACGATGTAGTGCTCGAAGATGAGGACGACGACGAAGCTGCAGCCGATGCTGCGCTTGCGGCGCGACCAAAGCGAGAAGACGAAGACGACGAGGAAGAAGACCTCAACCCCGACGACGTCGAGGCCGACCTCGATGCAATCCTCAAGGATCGAATCGCCGCTGCCGACGATGACGACGAAGAGGACGAAGAAGTCGCACCAGAACCACGCGCACCGGCCGATATCGCCGAAGGTGTCACGCCAAAGAAGGCGAACGAGTTCATGTGCACCGGGTGCTTCCTTCTCGTCAACCGAGGGCAGTTCGGAGCACCAGGTGCGATGCACTGTCCCGTGGGCGAAGCCGCGTGTCCCGCAATCGAGCACATCGAATCGGGTGCGCTGGATCGCCAGGTAAAGGCTGCTACCAAGAAGGCACCCGCGAAGAAAGCGCCAGCGAAGGCTGCGCCAAAGGCACCAGCGAAACCGGAAGCCAAGAAGGCTCCCGCGAAGAAAGCTCCCGCCAAAAAGGCCAAGAGCTGACATGGCGTCTTCGACGAGCGAGTCCGCCGTCGAGCCGATCGAGCAACTGCTTGATCTCTTCCTCTACGCGCCTATCGGTCTCATCGCAAAAGGTGCTGATGCTCTTCCCGAGTTGGTTGAACGAGGTCGCACGCAAGCGACGAACGCTCGAGTGATCGGGCAATTCGCACTCGGCGCTTCGAATACCAAGGCCCGCAAGTCGATCGCTGACGCCGAACAACACCTCCAAGCATTTCTAAAAATCGTTTTGGATTCATCCCGACCTCAGTCGTCGAAGTCCACAGCCGAACACAGCGTGCACGCTCCGGCCGGAGAGCAGGAAGCTCCTTCAACAGGGCTTGATTCCATTGACGGCATCATTGGCAACTACGACGGGCTCATTGCCGCGCAGGTTCTTCCACTGCTCGCAGGAAAGTCTGACGATGATCTCGATCGCATCGAATCGTACGAGCGTTCACAACGATCACGTAAGACCGTTCTCAATCGCATCCGTCAGTTGCGGAATTAGCGGTGTCGGCGGTTTCACGCCCGGCGGAACTCAGCGATCTGCTCGAGCTTTCTCATCTGCTCGTCGACGCCACAGCCGAGATGGCCACACAACGTGGGGGAGAGGCACTTATTGCGTCGTACCGTCGCTCGGTCGCTCCAGCCGAAACCCTCGAACTCGCACTCAATGATCCAAACGCAATGGTTTGGTGCGGAGTGTGGGAGGGCGCGGTCGTTGGCTATTCGATTGCGACCTCGTCGAAGGAAGGCGATTCCGACATCGTGACGATCACCGATCTCTACACAACGCCAGAAGCACGCGACGTAGGAATCGGAGAAGTACTTCTCGAGACTGCGATCGCCTGGGCGATTGGAATCGGTGCAGTCGCGATTGATGCGCAGGCCCTACCCGGTGCCCGAGAATCGAAGAATCTGTATGAACGACTTGGCCTCACCGCTCGGTTGATAACCGTTCGCCGAGACCTGCGTTAACGAGTCGCTGAAAGATCAGCGACCCTTCCACTGCGGCGCACGCTTCTCGATGAAGGCTGTGAGTCCTTCGGTGGTGTCTTCAGAGGAAAGCACCCGACCGAAAGCTGCAGCAGTGTTCTTGTTGATCGTGGCTTCGTCGTCCCAGTCTGCAGCGATGACGAGGGCACGGCTTTCCCAAACGGCAAGCGGTGCGTTCGCGGCGATGGCATTCGCCAGCTCCATTGCGCCTTCGAGGGCTTGGCCATTTTCGGTGATTCGGTTCACGAGACCAAGTTCGTAGGCACGCTTTGCTGTGAGAGGTTCGCCAGTGAGTGCAACCTCAAGGGCAACGTTCTTTCCCACCAATTTTGGAAGTCGATAGAGACCACCAGCTGCAGCAACGAGGTTGCGCTTTACCTCGGCAAGACCGAACTGTGCTTGCTCGGAGGCAACGATCATGTCAGCGGCGAGAGCGATTTCGCAGCCGCCGGCGGTAGCAAGACCATCGATCGCTGCGATGACTGGCTTCGTGCGCGGGAAGGTGGTGAAGCCGCCAAAGCCGCCCTTGGCAGTGGCGAGTTCGCCAGCACGACCAGCGTTGATCATTTTGAGATCGGCACCGGCACAGAAGACGGGCGACTTGTGTCCCGTTGTATTCGCAGTAAGGACGCCGACCCAGACATCGGGGTCCGCTTCCATGCGTTCAAGCGCCTCGGTCATCGACTGTGCGACAACATCATTCACCGCATTGCGGGCCTCGGGGCGGTTAAGAGTGAGTAGTGCGATGTGTCCTTGAACTTCGTATTCGACCATGACTGAAGACTAGCGAATCGATCGATCACGATCAGTTTCGTCACGTGACGAAACTACGCTGAACCCATGAACCGGCAGCAGGGGAGCGGGCCA
>CANGMY010000124.1 GCA_947455015.1 Microthrixaceae bacterium
CGCAGCGCGCAGCGCGCAGTCGCCGGTGGTGAACCCGGACCGGAAGGTGCGGTGACGAAACTTCTGCTTACCGAGAACGCCGAAGAAGCAGCAGCGATTCTCTTTGAACTCGCTGGCTCCGTTGGCGTGTACATCGAAGACGAAGGCTTTATGGGTGGCACGTTGCAACTCATGCACCGCGCGCTCGCCATTGCGGGTGGAACCTCAGAGATCAAGCGCAACCAAATTGGCGAGCGCATTCTGGGACTTCCGCGAGATCCGCTGATCAACTAACGAACAAGCCGATCTCACCATTCACAGGCTTTGTAGTCCCTCAATCGAGGTGCGTTGTCGAAGCGAGGAAGACCGTTAAGGTCATTAGGTGCCTTTCCGAGAAACTTTCGACTCATTCATTTCTCATCCAGCCATTTATAAGTTTCAAACCCGGATCCTTGGGCGAAAAAAACTGGATGATGAGATGGGAATTGTTGTCTCGATGGTCTGCGAAGCCATGCCCCCGGGGATCGTTATCGATGTGGGTGGCGGAACTGCCCAAACTCGGGTCCTGTGGCCTGTCTCGTGGCGCTACATCTCGATCGACCCCGATGAACGTATGGCTCAATTGAACGATAAGCATTCGATCGAGCGCAAGATCGGCAGCGCCGGGTCGTTACCATTTGAGAACGAATCGGTTGACGTCGTTCTGACACAAAACACCTCACATCACCTCGACGATGAAACTTGGTGTGCCTTCCTCGGGGATGCCCATCGCGTTCTCAAGCCGGAAGGGACTCTCATCTTCATGGATGCAGTCCTGAGTAAGACTCGGAACATCTCAAACGTCTTCTGGAAGCTTGATGCAGGCCATTTCCAGCGCACTGCCGAGGAACTGCAAGACGCGATTGCTTCCATTTTTCTGATCACTGATACTCGCCAAATAACGCTCATCCACGACGTTCTCACCGTCACAGCGAAAAAATCGTGAATTCGCCACATCCACGGTTCGTCTGCTGGCCACCATCCCGTAAGCAGCGGAGCGATCCGCCGACAAATACACTCTTCGGGTGCACGCCAAGTTAGCAATCGTTATCCCGCTCTATAACGAATCCCGAACTCTTCCCTCCATGCTTCGAGCCCTTAGCGCTCGATTCCCTACTGCAGGCGTCGAGATTTTCGTCGTTGATGATGGAAGCAGCGACGATTCTGCTGGACTTGCAGAACATCTCACCCGCAACGTTGATCACATCAAAGTACTCCGCCTTCCAAAGAACCTCGGAAAGGGAGCGGCGTTGAGAGCCGGAATTGCACGCACCACTGCCGACGTAGTCCTCTTCATGGATGCTGACCTCTCGACGTCTCTCGAGCACGTCGATGATTTCCTTGAGCGACTCTCCAAGTTCGACATCGTGATCGGATCACGAAGCGTGCCTGGCTCAATCGTGAAGCGATCGAGCCCGCTTCGACAGATCATGGGTCGGACCTTCAATCAATTGATGCGATTAACGACCGGTCTCGACATTCACGACTCGCAATGCGGTTTCAAAGCTTTTCGCGGTGACGTCGCCCGCCTTCTCTTTTCGCTTTCCGAAAACGACCGCTTTGCATTCGATCCCGAAATCCTCCGCCTCGGCGTAGCGCTCGGGTACTCCATCGACGAAGTACCGGTCACTTGGGAAGCGAGCGATCACTCCGCCGTGCGCCCAGTTCGCGACTCAATACGCACAGCCATCGACCTACTTCCAATTCGGTTTCGAACGCGACCAACTCGAGTCAAGGGACTTGCATCCCGGAGCGGACTCTCGATACCCACACCAACAGCCTCTTCGTCCACTCATTAGGGAATCGACCAACACATGAGAATTGTTTTTCTCGCGTGGCGCGACACCGCCCACCCCCAGGCCGGCGGTTCTGAAGTTGTCATTGATCAACTCGCATCCAGGCTCAGTCAGCGGGGCCACGATGTCGAACTGCTTCATGGCGGCCCATCCGGCACGCACGCATACCAAAGCACGCGTATCGGAGGCAACTACACCCAGTATTTACTCGCACCATTTTCGTTTTTCCGTCGTCGGTATGAGGTTGACGTCGTTGTCGACGTTGAAAACGGCATTCCCTATTTCTCGCCCCTTTGGCAACGCAAACCTGTCGTTGGCTTGGTTCATCACATTCATACCGAGCAATGGAGCATGCAGTTCCCAGAACCGATAGCTGCGGTTGGACGTTGGCTTGAAGGATGGCTCATGCCGCGCACTTACCGGCGCTCGGCGTTTGTCGCTGTCTCGCCATCGACATCTGAAGGGCTGGCCAGACTCGGTGTTGCACCCAGCCGCATCACCACTATCGAGATGGGACTCGATTTCGACCCGCTCGAACCTTCACAATCGGCCGAACCACGTTTCATCGTTCTCAGCCGGCTCGTCCCCCACAAACGGGTCGAACTCGCCCTCAAAATGTGGGACTCGGTACGACCAGTTACCGGCGGAACACTCGTCATTGTTGGCGATGGTCCGGAACTCGACAACCTCCGAGCACTTGCTGGCCCCGGCGTCGAGTTCACTGGCTGGGTGGACGAGGATCGCAAACGCTCCGAACTTTCACAGGCTTGGCTCCTCATCCATCCCGCACATCACGAGGGCTGGGGAACCGTTGTGATGGAAGCTGCGGCTGCATCTGTCCCAACGATCGCGTTTGATGTTCCAGGGGTGAGAGATTCAGTGAAGAACGGAAGCACCGGGTACCTCGCATCCGATGAAGTTGATTTCTGTGCGAAGTGGATCGAACTGACCGTGGACGAGAATCAACGCAACGAGATGTCCGAAGCCGCTCGATCGCGAGCAGCAACATTCACTTGGGATCTTGCTGTTGACAAGTTTGAGGCGCTGCTCGACCGTAACGTTTACGGGCACCAGGACTAGCGCTCCTCGATATCTATGACCCTTCCAATTGCCGACTCCCAATCGCATGCAGCCTTCACTTCGTCGGACTCACGAACTCCGTCGAAGTGGATCGCGATTGCGACGGTTCCGATCCTCATCGGCGCGGTCGTACAACGATTCGGCGAGATCTTCTACCTCACCCGTCTTGATCGGGTTCTCGATCCCATCACCATGGCATCGAGGGGATTTGATTTTTGGAATCCGTATTGGGATATGGGTTCTGTTCAGTTCCAACAAATCGGCTACTTGTTCCCGTTCGATTTGTGGTTCGGATTGGCAAAGACAATGCATATCCCGCCTTGGATTAGCGAACGACTCTTTCTTTACACATTTATCTCGGTTGCCCTTTGGGGGTTCGTTCGACTTGCCGATGAATTCAAGGTCGGTCGCCCGGACACTCGCATTTTCGCGGGATTTGCATATGCGACTGCGCCTGTCATCCTTACGCGTATCGGCTGGCAGTCTCCCTTCGCAATGGGGATCATCTTCCTTCCTTGGATTCTCCTGCCACTAGTTCGAGGATCTCGAACGGGCTCAACTCGACGGTGTGCGGCAACGTCGGCCATTGCAGTTGCTCTGATTGGTGGGGCCAACGCCGCTGTCACAATCGCAATCCTGCCGATTCCACTTTTGTTTCTCCTCACTCGCTCTCGCGGTCCTCGACGGGCGAGCTTGCTCCGTTGGTGGTCCCTTTCCGTCGTACTCGCAATACTTTGGTGGCTCGTTGGCCTCTACCTTTTCGGAAAATTCGGTCCCGACGTTCTGCAGTACACCGAGTCGGTTCAAGCGACCACAAGCACCACATCGCTTTTCGAAGTCCTTCGAGGCACCGCTGACTGGATTTCACACCTACCAGGGAGTTACAACCCCGCGGGATTTTCTCTTTCATTTCGATCAGTTCCGATTCTCGCCACCTCGATCGTCGCCGGCATCGGACTTGCCGGATTGGTTCGACGCAAACTGCCACAACGGACGTTTCTGGTCGTCTGCTTGCTGCTTGGAGTCGCCGCTGTCGGAGGCGGATATGGGGGATTCTTCGGCAACCCGGCAACCGCTCAATACCGGGTTCTTCTCGACGGACCGCTCAACGCATTTCGAAATATCTACAAATTCCAACCGCTCATCGTCCTACCCCTCGCCTTCGGCATTGCTCACTCCTTGGCAGGGATCTTCAGCCTCGAAGTGCTGCAGATTCGAACGTGGACCAAGCGAGTGCTTGCCGTTCTCGCCATCTCGCTTCTTGCGGCCGCGTCGTGGCCACTTTGGCGAGACTCGCTCTCACGCGGTCCCGGAATAACTCAGATACCTCAAGCATGGATAGAGGCCAACGACTGGCTCTCTCAAAATTCGCCTGGTCGCACCCTCTTCCTTCCAGGAATCCCCGAAGCAGAATTCGACTGGGGCTACACAGCCCAACTTCCCATCCAGTGGAATTCAGATATTGCGTGGGCGAATCGGAATCAGGCGCCACTCGGCGGACTCGACGTCGTGGAGTATCTCGACGCAACCGAGTCCGCCATCGAACAGGGTGGTAACCCGGGGCTTGTCGAGTACCTCCGACGCGGCGGATTCACCGCTGTCGTTGTTCCCAATGATCAACGTTCAGAAGCAAACGGCGCACCGCCGCCCGAGTCAGTTCGGAATGCCATGACGGCGAGCGGATTCACCGTCGCTGCAGGATTTGGCGATCGCACTTATGGCTATGGCGATCTTCAACAAGTCGAGATCTACTCAGTGCCCGGCGGTGCGGTGGCGACCACCTATGCCGAATCGTCGACGACATGGTTAACCGGCGACATCGGATCAACGCTTTCTCTCCCCAAGGCTGTGTTTGGCGATCGCCCGTACCTCCTCACCCGAGATCGCACTCTCACACCACTGGTGCCATCGCAGTGGATCATCACTGACGGCAACCAAGCTTCAACCGTCGATTACGGACTCAATCGCAACAACAAGAGTTACATCCACGGTTCAAACAACGACGTTGTTCCTGCCGGTCAAGATCCAACGAGTCGTACCTATCAGAAGCTCGATGGTTTCTCGTCTGTCACCGCCTCAAGCGTGGGCCCCGGAATGTTTCGAGCCGACATTCCGCAATTCGATCCAGCACACATTCTCGATGGCGACGCGAACACCTGGTGGGTTCCCCATCGCGATCAAGTCAACGGATTCGACGCGTGGGGACCAGTCGATCCATTTGCCGAAGTCGAATTCGCAACCCCGACTGCAATCGATCATCTCGATGTCGCCCTCTACATCGGACCATACGCAACGCTTTCACCAATCGATGTCACCGTGCGCACTGACGCTGGCGAGGCGACCA
>CANGMY010000125.1 GCA_947455015.1 Microthrixaceae bacterium
GGCGATGCCGCGCACGCCCGTCGTTCCGGCTGCGGTCGCAGTGCCCACAACTCCCATCGTTCCGGTTCCGGCAACGCCGAACCAGTTCGGGTTCGAGGCTGTGATCGCGGCCTTGTTTTGTGAGGATGTTGATGCAGCGATGGCAGATCCAGACACCGATGTCGCAGCGACACCAGACCCCGTCGTTGCATCGGCGGTAACCGCGGGATCGCCTGTGAAGTTTCCCGAAGCAGCGGCTGCTGGCCCGGCGGTGGCAACCGTGGCGATTCCGCCAGCGAGCGCGCCCACGGCAACGACGCCGGCACTGCGCAATGCATGGCGCCTCGAGATGGACGATGCCGGTTGCTCAGGCGACCCGCTGCAAGCGTTGGCATTTGGCGCAGCGGTTGGTCGCAGCTCGTGCAACTCGGCACGCAACTGAGCGATTTCCTGACGCAGCGCGTCGAGGTCGGTCTCGGACATGGGTTGTACCCCCTGTATGTCGATGGCCCCCCGCCATCGTTTTCCGGGAGCGTAGGACCGAGAATCCGGAGGCGAAAGAGGGCGCTTGCCGTATCGAACGTATGTTCGATACGGTGGGCTCATGGGGTCGGAGTCCTATGCAGAGCTGCATTGCCATTCTCAGTTCAGTTTCCTCGACGGTGCCAGCACGCCCGAAGCGCTGGCGGCCGAGGCGATGCGACTGGAACTGAGCGCGCTCGCCCTTACCGACCACAACGGGTTCTACGGCGTTGTTCGTTTCGCCGAGGCGGCACGTGCTGTCGGGCTGCCCACCATCTTCGGGGCCGAACTCACCTTGGGGCGCACCGCGCCACCCGTGGCCGAACCCGACCCGGGCTCGGTAGCCGGCGAATCGCACCTCATCGTCCTTGCCCGCAATCCCCGGGGCTATGCCTTGTTGGCGCGGGCGCTGAGCGAAGCGCAATTACGCGGCGAGAAGGGCGCACCGCGCGCGTCGCTCGCCGAACTCTGCGCGCTTGGGGGCACGGCTGCGCCGGCGACCGATCGCAATCACTGGTTGATCCTCACGGGCTGCCGTAAAGGTGCTGTTGTGTCCGCGCTCGAACATCACGGTCCTGCGGCGGCAGCCGATCAACTCGCACTGCTGGCGAACGCCTTTGGTCGCGACAATCTGGCGGTCGAGCTCTGGGACCACGGCCATCCGCTTGATTCGGTCCGCAACGACGCGTTGATGCAGATCGCATTGCGCGGCAATGTCGATCTTGTCGCTACGACCAATGCTCATTACGCCACACCAGCAGAACGTCCACTCGCAACCGCGTTAGCTGCGGTGCGTTCGCGTCGCAGTCTCGACGAGATCGATGGGTGGTTGCCGGCCGCAGCTGGCGCGCATCTTCGTTCGGGTTTCGAACAAGCCCGAAGGTTCTCCCGTTATCCCGGTGTGGTCGAACGGGCGGGGGAGTTGGGCCAAGCATGTGCGTTTGATTTGAAACTCGTGGCGCCCAATCTTCCGCCGTTCCCATGCCCAGATGGGCTCGATGAAATGGGGTATCTACGGCGGCTGACCGAACGCGGTGCCGAACGTCGTTATGGGCCTCGTCATCGTGAACGCGTTGCGGGTGCATGGGCGCAGATCGATCACGAACTTTCCATCATTGAACAACTCGGTTTCCCCGGTTACTTCCTGATCGTGCACGACCTTGTCGATTTTTGTCGGCGCACCGACATCTACTGCCAAGGACGTGGTTCGGCCGCGAACTCTGCAGTGTGTTTCGCATTGGGTGTTACCAAGGCCGACGCCATCGAGTTGGGCTTGTTGTTCGAACGGTTTCTTTCCCCCGAGCGTGACGGTCCACCCGATATCGATATCGACATCGAATCTGGTCGACGCGAAGAAGTCATCCAATACGTGTACCAACGTCATGGCCGTCACTACGCCGCTCAGGTCGCCAATGTCATTACCTACCGACCGCGTTCGGCGGTGCGCGATATGGCCAGTGCACTTGGCTATGCCCCAGGTCAGGCCGATGCATGGGCCAAGAACGTCGATCGTTGGGGTTCGCTCATTGCCCAACTTGAAGACAACGCCAACACAGTTACGCCCGAGCCCGATTCCGACGCCATTCCGCCTGCGGTGGTCGAGTTGGCCGCACAGATCGAACACGCACCGCGCCATCTCGGTATTCACTCCGGTGGCATGGTGCTTTGCGATCGACCCATCATCGAGGTGTGTCCCGTCGAATGGGCCCGTCGCGAGAACCGAAGTGTTTTGCAATGGGATAAGGACGATTGCGCCGCTGCGGGCTTAGTGAAGTTCGACCTTCTTGGTCTCGGCATGCTCACTGCGTTGCATAACACCGTCGATGCAATTTCCGAGGCCTATGGGTTTGCCATCGATATTGCCGAAGTCCCTCAGGACGACGCCGTCTACGACATGTTGTGCATCGCCGATTCTGTCGGTGTGTTTCAGATCGAGAGTCGCGCACAAATGGCAACGCTGCCCCGGCTTAAGCCGCGCAAGTTCTACGACCTGGTCGTTGAAGTTGCACTCATTCGTCCTGGTCCCATTCAAGGCAACTCGGTGCATCCGTATATTCGCCGGCGCAACGGACTTGAAAAGGTGACCTACCTGCATCCGTTGCTTGAACCATCGTTGGCCAAGACTTTGGGCATTCCGTTATTTCAAGAACAACTCATGCAAATGGCAATCGATGTTGCTGGTTTCAGCCCCGGCGAAGCCGATCAGTTGCGCCAAGCCATGGGCTCAAAGCGAAGCTCAGAACGCATGGAGCGTTTACGCGATCGATTCTTTGAAGGCATGGCCGAACGCGGCATCACCGGCGACATCGCCAATCAGATCTTTGACAAGCTCGCAGCATTCGCGAACTTTGGTTTTCCCGAAAGTCATTCGGTGTCGTTCGCCTATCTCGTCTATTCGAGTTCGTATCTCAAGCGGTACTTCCCCGCAGCGTTCTGTGCGGGTCTCCTCAACGCGCAACCTATGGGGTTCTATTCACCGCACACACTTGTGGCCGATGCCCGGCGCCACGGCGTGGTGGTGCGCACCCCCGATCTCGCGGCATCAGACGTTGGTGCCTCGCTTGAATGGGTCGAGGGGCTGGCGGCCACAACTGCCGATGTCCCGTTTCCTGTCGATGCGTTTCCTGTCGGTGGGGTCGAGGTTCCTCAACCCGCGGTGCGGCTGGGGTTGTCATCGGTTCGTTCGGTGAGCAACGAACTGGCCGAAATCATCGTGACCGAACGCGAAGTAAACGGCCCCTATGTCTCGATGACAGATCTCGCGCAACGTGTCGATATCGACCGCACTGCACTTGAAGCATTGGCAACCGCGGGTGTGTTTTCGAAGTGCACCGACCGTGAAGGCGTTGCCCTCGACCGCCGCAGGGCATTGTGGGTCGCCGGAGCGGTGGCCGAGACCAGCGCTGATCGCCTTCCCGGCATCGTTACCGGCACCGATGCGCCAACGCTGCCGGGGCTTTCAACGCGCGAAGTTGCCGGTGCCGATCTTTGGGCCACCGGCGTTTCTCCCGATGGGCACCCCACACTGTTTGAACGCGAACATCTCGCGTCACTTGGTGTTCTCACCGCAGTGGAATTGCGCACCGCGCCCACCGATACGCGCGTACTTGTCGGCGGAGTCGTCACTCACCGTCAACGGCCATCAACCGCACATGGCATCACCTTCGTGAATCTTGAAGACGAAACTGGCCTTATCAACGTGGTGTGTTCTCCTGGCCTATGGAAGCGCTACCGACGTGTGGCTCGTGGCGCGCCGGCATTGCTAGTGCGGGGCCGTCTCGAACGGGTCGACGGCGTTATCAACGTGGTGGCCGACAAACTCGAGGTTCTTCCTGTGGTTGGCGGGCATCGGTCGCGCGACTTTCGCTGACTGGCGCGTAGTTGCTGACGTCCACCTGTCTTGCGTGTCTGAGTCCTACCATCGGCGGAGTCGTTTCAACCCTTGAAGGAGGGCAACGTGGTACTCGCTCACGAAGCTGCAGCGAATTTCGATATTTTCAACACGACCGGACTCAACCTCGGTCTGCTCATCATCCGTGTTGTCGTCGGTCTCACGCTCGCAACCCATGGTCTGAACAAGATCTTCGGTGGCGGCAAGATCGCTGGTACAGCCGGATGGTTCGGCTCTATGGGCATGAAAATGCCGAAGGCCAACGCCTGGATCGCAGCTCTTACCGAAATCGGTTCGGGTGTGCTTCTGGCTATTGGTTTCCTCACGCCGCTCGCGGCAGCCGGAATGGTCGCCATCATGGTCGTGGCACTCATTACGACGCATCGTAAAAACGGATGGTTCATTTTCAACCCAGGTGGCGGCATCGAATATGTCGTCGTGCTTGCCGCAGTTGGCATTGGCCTTGGCTGCACCGGTGCTGGCGAATGGTCCGTCGACAAGGCCGCGGAAATCGGGTGGGCCGGAACCACTGGACTCATCATCGTGCTTGCTGCCGGTATCGGTGGCGGCCTGTTGCAACTTGCAACCTTCTGGCGTCCGAAGTCCGTCGCCTCTGCCTGATCTTCTCCAACCGAGAACGACAAGGGCCCGCAGCGAGCGCTGCGGGCCCTTTCGTTTTTCCCAACGGTGTCGAACTTACGGGACGATGACTGCCCGGCCCTGAAGCGTTCCGTCGACCATCTTGTTGTAGACCTCGCGGGCCTGATCGAGTGAGTAGGTCTCGGCATGCACCCGAAAATCGCCACTGCGTGACAGCGCAAGCAATTCGCCAAGTTCGGTGATGCTTCCCCAGTACGTGCTCTGCACACTGCACTCGTAAGGGAAGGTGAAGAAGCTGAACGGCAACGTGCCGCCACCAACGCCAACCACCGTGAGGCGGCCAAGTGGTGCAGCAACTGCCGCAGCGAGGGCAAGGGTGTCGTCGTAGCCGCAAATGTCGAGAATGACTTCAGCGCCGCGACCGCCAGTGATGCCACGAATTTCTGCAGCTGCATCGGGGGACATGACGACGGTGTGATCGGCGCCAAGCCCGGCAACAACCTTGAGCGCCGATTCGCGTTGATCGACCGAAATGACCGTGGCCGGTGAAAGCGCCTTGAGGAACTGCACCGCGAGATGGCCAAGGCCACCGGCACCGATAACAACAACGAACGAACCGGGAACGAGCAGCGGAAGCGCTTGTTTAATCGCGTGATACGGCGTGAGGCCAGCATCGGTGAGCGGTGCTGCTTCGGCTGGGGCCATGTCGCCGAGCGGCACGAGGTAGCGGGCGGCGGGAACA
>CANGMY010000126.1 GCA_947455015.1 Microthrixaceae bacterium
GCGACCAGGCCGATAAGCAGAATCGAGATGACCGGTACCCGGAACGGGTCGATGAAACGGTGGTAGAGCTCGGCATTGGTGTGATCGTCGCCAGTGGCTCGCTCGGCCCATGTGCGAACGGTCCAGGTGAAGGCCACAACCAAAAGCACCGCAATAGCGGCGTAGGTGAGACGACCGGTTTCGGTGGCCACACCGATAAGAAGCAGCACAAACGCAAGTGCGCCAAGAGCAGGGAGGTAGTTCACGCCAGAAGGTGCACGGGTGAGCGGCACCGATTCCATGTGAACGACCTGCGCTTCGGCTTCCGGATCGGCATCGCGGAAGGCAATAAGTAGACCCGCAAGGGCAGCAGCCGCAGCAAAGAGCCCCACGAAGAAGGTGTAAGCGAAGTGATTGCCAACGCCGCCCTTCCAGCCGAGGGAGAGCGGTCCGAGAACACGGTCCATCAGTGACTGGGTCTCACTGGTGAACCCGACGACGAACGCGGCGATCAGCGAGAAGATCGCCAGACCGGCGAAAAACCGAAACGCTGTTGTGAACATCCGCGAGGAGAGCATGGCGGCCTACTTGGTGACGTAGATGGAGATCCAGATCAGGGCATAGACGGCAACCATTGCGTACCAATAAACAGCAGCAGCGGTAATGCCATCGTGTTGGCGAGCAGTGAACTGCCCGCCCAAGGCCCGAAGGGCCATGAGGGCGACAAACAACATCGCCAGCACCAGCATCACAATGTGTGCGCCGGTGATTGTGTAAATGAGAACGCCCTGCACGCCAGAAGCAACATCGAGCTTCATGAGGTACCAGAGGTAGGTCGTCATGACGATCGTGGCAATACCCAGCATGAGCGTGAGGCCCAGTGCGAGGTAGGCGTTGACTCGGTCGTTCTTCGAAATTGCAGAAACGGCCCACTGCATGGTGAAGACCGTCATGATCAGCGTGATGAACATCGTGTTCGGCTGCTGCAGCGGAATTGCGACACCCTTAGGAAGCCAGGCCGAACCCGAGCTGATGACATCGGCGCGAGCTGCGAGGTAGACGCCGATCAGGCCAATGAAGACCATGAACGATGCCGCAGCGGCAAAGGCGGAACCGACGACCAGCACGCGGGGGCGCTGAACGGGCGGGGCCGGGGGAAGGACGTGGGCGGTCATGCTCAGGCCTCCTCGTCGAGCAACGGCTCGGGCGAACGAACGACAGCGAGGTCACCGAAATTTCCGGTGGGGGGCGGCGAGGCGCAGGCCCATTCGAGGGTCTGACCGGTGCCCCATGCATCGGCACCAGCCTCGGGCGCACCCTTACGGGCACCGCTGAGAAGGGCGAGGATGGCGAGAAGTGAACCAAGTGCCAACAGCGCCGAACCGATGACCGAGACGACAACGAGGGTGTCGTGAGCGCCGGAAAGACCAGTGAAACGAGTGGCGAAGCCCAGCACGCACAGTGAAGCGCCACCGAGGACGCCGCCACCGAGCAGGACGAGAACGTTGAGCTTGCCAACGCCATCGGCCAATTGGCGACCGGTCATCTTCGGACCCCAGTAGCCAATGCCCGCAGCGCCGGCAGCAAGGGCAGCGCCGAGAATGAGGATCGCTTGGCCATTGGCAAAGAAGCTTGTGGTGCGGAGCTCAAGCGGAGAGATCACAAGCAAAGCGCCAGCGAGTACGCCGAGGATGGTGAGCAGAATCGACGCCACCGCAAGACCGAGAGGGCTCTTGAGCGAAGGCTTGCCGTCCTTGAACGCCGCGGCGAAGCCACCAAGCAGGAGCAACAGCGGAAGCAGAACAAGAAGACCCATCGCCTGCCAAACAAAGTCCTCGGAGAACGCTGGGTAGATGGCCGCCTGCGCCCAGGCGCCAACACTGAGCACACCGAAAGCGCCGATTGCGGCGAGAAGGAGGTTGCGCTGACCAAGGCGAGCACCGGTGAGGGTGGCAACCACGTCGGCGACGATGCCGAGGCCCGGAATCAGAAAGGCGTAGATCTGCGGTTCGTGAGTGATCCACGACACCTGACCGAACTGAGAGCTGGCCGCACCGAAGACCGTGGCGCCGCCATAGCGGTGGTCGACCCAGATGAGAAGAAGGTTGGCGAGCAGCACCGGAAGGGTGAGCAGCCAGATCGAGCCACCAACCAGCATCGAGAAGGTGAACATCGGAACGCGATCGAGCGTCATGCCTGGGGTGCGCAGCGTGACTGCTGTGGTGAGCACACACACGGTGCCGAGCAGCAGCGCAACGATGAGACCACCGAGCGACAAGAGCGTGAGGCTTACTGACTTGTCCCGTGCTCCACCGAAGCCGCCGTCAATAAACGAAGCAACGATGAAGACGCCAGAGGAAAGCAACCATGTCCACATCGCAGCTGCAGCAGCGCGAGGGAATGCAACCGTGCTTGCGCCAACCTGCAACGGCACGATGTAGGTAGCGAGGCCAAGGAAGAGCGGCACAATAACCAGCAAAATCAGGCCAATTTTGGAGGTCTGAAGCAATTGCGTGCCGGTTGTATCGGTCAGGAATGAACCTGAACCGATGACGTGTGCTGAAGCAAGAGCAGCAGCGATCCATCCGGCGATGCCGAAGACCAACGCGGCCAACACGTAGAACGTGCCAACGGCCTTGTGATCACCGGATCCGAAGATCGTGAGCGGACTGGGTACGACGGAAGGGGCGACCGCAGTTGCGTCGGTGCCGGTTTCCGGTCGGGTGTCGGTTAGAGCCATGTTCTGTAAGGACCTCGTACGAGCGTGCACACTCGGGCCGGCATGGGCCGGTCTCGACCGAAGGGGGGACCCTCCGGATCAAGGGCGGGACGGGTCTCACCCTACACACGCCCGGATACCTGATTGAAACCCATCGGCCGGATTCTTCCAGCGAGGGGAACAAGGTCTCGGCGAGTGACCTCAGAGTCCGGATCGAACGAGTTGATCAAGCGCCATTCCGGCGAAGAGCAAGGTCACCCACGTGATCGAGAAGGTGAAGAGTCGCATGGCTCGAGCCGTGGTCGGATCGCGCAGTAATTGCACCGACAAATAGGTGAAGAACCCACCCAATCCGACGGCGAGCACCCCGTAGATCCAGCCCATATGCCCCACAGGGATGAAGGCGATTGTGAGGGCCCAAACGATGAGGGTGTACACGAGGATCCGGACGGCGGTTTCGTGACGAGAAACCACTGACGGGAGCATCGGAACATCGGCCGCGGTGTAGTCCTCTTCGTACCGAATGGCGAGCGCCCAGAAATGGGGCGGGGTCCAGAAGAAGATGATGGCAAAGAGCAGAATCGGAGCCCAGGCAAGGGAATTGGTCACTGCGGACCAGCCGATGAGGACCGGGGCCGCTCCGGCAGCGCCGCCAATGACGATGTTGCTGGTCGAGGTGCGCTTCAACCACAACGTGTAGACGAAGACATAGAAAAGGCAGGCGGACACCGCGAGGACGGCGCTGAGCAGATTCACAAAGACCCAAAGCCACACAAACGCCACTGCTTCAAGGCCGATAGCGAAAATCAGGGCGTTTCGGGGCTGAATGAGCCCTGTCACCAATGGGCGATTGCGGGTTCGCCGCATAAGCGCATCGATGTCCCGATCGACGTACATGTTGATGGCGTTGGCGCCACCCGCCGCGCCGGTTCCGCCCACCACCGTTGCCACCATCAGCCACCACGACGGCAAACCACGCTCGGCCACGATCATCGTGGGCACGGTCGTGATGAGTAGAAGCTCAATGATGCGGGGTTTCGTAAGGGCGATATACCCCCGAAGCCGCGCTGCGAGGGGTGGTTGCGCGACCGATTCCATCGGGACTGAGACTAGGGCCGCCGATCCAGAACCAGACAATCGGGCTGTCAGCCGCCAGGATTCGTCGAAGAAAGAGAGCCATCGGGGTTAGGGGAGTTTGGGTTGGCTCCCGTACCATCGACTCCGTGCGGTTGCCTCGACTCTCCCCTCGGGCCTACCGGCGCATCACTCTCCTGGCCCTGCTTGCGCAGGTGTTCATCACTGTCAGCGGCGCTGCCGTCCGCCTGACCGGTTCGGGACTCGGATGCTCCGATTGGCCGACTTGCGAAAGTGATCGCTACGTCGCGCCCTTCGAATACCACGCGATGATCGAGTTCGTGAACCGCACGGTCACCGGTTTGGTATCGGTTGCTGTGATCCTCGCGGTGCTCGGCTCACTCCTGCGCTCACCGCGCCGGCGCGACCTCACGTGGTTATCGCTCGGTTTGGTTGGCGGCGTCATCGGTCAGATCGTGCTTGGTGGTCTCACGGTGTTGTTCGAATTGCGGCCGCCATTCGTGATCGCGCACTTCGCGCTCTCAATGATTTTGATTTGGAACGCGTTCGTTCTTCACGAACGTTCGAAGTACGCGCAGTCGCCCGCGCTGCCTGTCGTGCCACGCAACGTCCGCATCCTTGGGCGGCTGCTCGTTGTCGCATCTGCCATCACCATCTTCACAGGCACGATCGTCACTGGCACCGGTCCTCACGGTGGCGACGAAAACGCCACGCGACTTTCATTCGACATCACAACTGTTGCGCGCGTTCATAGCGGCACCGTTTGGTTGTTCCTCGCTCTCACCGTCATCACATTGTTTGTTCTGCATCGAACTGGCGCACCGCTCGGTGTTGATCGGCGCGCGAAGTATCTCGTTGCCGCAATCGTTCTGCAGGGCGCGATTGGTTATGTGCAGTACTTCAACAGCGTTCCGCCCGGCCTTGTAATTATTCATATTTTCGGCAGCATCGTTGTCTGGATCGCTGCGCTGTCGTTTGATCTTTCGCTGATTGCGCGACCAATTGAGTCCGATACGAGTGACGCAACGCCTGCAATGCCATGACGCGTCCACTTGCCGCGGATGTTGCTCCGGTCGAGATTGATGAGCCATCGATCGACACAAACCTTGATATCGATCGTCCGTGGATCGTGCTTGTTTGGAACGACCCGATCAATCTCATGTCATATGTCACCTACGTGTTGCAAAAAGTTTTTGGCTACAGCCACGAAAAAGCCGAGTCGCTCATGCTTGATGTGCACGAAAAGGGTCGCGCAGTCGTTTCGAATGGTTCGAAAGAAAAAGCAGAGCTCGATGTTTTCCGTCTGCACGAACATGGCCTCTGGGCCACGATGCAACAGGACTGACATGGCCTTCGGATTCAAACGAACGATTCAGAGCAAAGGCCCCGATCGATTCA
>CANGMY010000127.1 GCA_947455015.1 Microthrixaceae bacterium
CAGCGGAAGGCTCATGGGACAACTCCTTCACCGAAGGACGCGTCTGGACCTTGCATCCGCAACGCATCATTCCCGGCGGAACGAACGAAGCAGCGGTCGAAATGCTCAACAAGGGCACTCTGCACGGCGACCTCGTTGAGCTGCGAGGAATCGAAATCTACAAAGTGAATGACGCCGGAAAGATCATTTCAGTACGCGCGTTCTTCGAACAGCCCACCGATTTCGAACTCAATCCGTTCTTTGTTCCTGAGGCGTAATCAGAGAAATCGCGCTGCCAGATCGGTCGTGAGATAGGTCTTGCGATCACGAGTCCAAGGCTGTACCGACTGTGGGTCGTAGGTCGATGGCAATTCAATCGCCGCGACACGAATCCCATCGATACCTGCCTTCGTTGCGGTAATCACACAGCGACCTTCGTGATCCGCAAAACCAACAATCGCAGTTGTTCCAAGGCTCATGCCTTCTACGGCCATTTGCTTCAGTAACTGGTCGGTGAAACTGGCCGTGCTTTGGTAAATCTCTTTGCCATCGGGACCGATCTCATGCTGAATCACCATGACATTTGCGACGCCGAGTTTGGCCAATGCGATCCCTAGTTCAGGTTGCGTGTAAATCGGCGTTGGGTTGGTTTTTACATACGCGGCAAGCGATGCAGCAATCGCCTCGTTGACCGGACCTGGTTGCAGCGAACCATCGGCATCAGTCACGTAGCCAAAGGCATAGGCAACGATTGATGCCGGCTTCTTGTCCGATGCGGGAACGTCGTAGGTCAGCTGCGGCGATGTGGCGACCTGCGCCATCGGAACCTTCGCTTCCCATCCGTCGAGAGTCGCCTGATCAATGGGCGTGACGATCGCGCTCGCCAACACGGGATCGTTCCACTCCTTCGACAATCGAGCGATCAGCGCGCTTCGATAATCAACAGGCGCGGTTGTCGATGTCGTTGTGGTTTCGCCCACCTTTGACTCGCCTTTCGAAGATGATGCACCGGTTGAACAGGCGGTGATTCCAAGGGCCACTAAGAAAAGAGCAGCAACGAGAACTCGCTTTGGATGCATGGCACGTTCCTCCAGGGGTACTCCACCTCAAACGGTGTGTGAGATCGAAAGGTAGTAGGCAAAACGCGAAGAGGGCGCCGGCCGAAGCCGACGCCCTCGTTCAGGATCAGATGATCATCCGATTACTTGGAAATCGGGTACCAGGTGGAGCTCACAGGAACCCAGCACTGAATATCGGCTGGGCAGTTGTTGTAGGTGCCATTTGCATTCTTGGCAGTGCCGGTCGGCGCTGCGGTCAGCTTGTCACCGTGGGTAAGCGTGGCCATCCAGCTGCGATCTGGCGTAAGCGAACCCTTGCCATTCGAACCGAGTGCGATCGGGACGTCGCCTTCGGCGTGAAGTGCCTTCCAGAAGCTCTCACGAGTGAGGTTCTTGCCGGCCTTCTCAAGCGCCGTCTTCATGACGCTCATGATGGTGCACTCGTTCGGCGGGTAATCCGAGGACGCCTTGGTGCCGTCAGGCATCGTGCGGGTCTCGCCTGAAGGAATACCAGGCGTTGACTTCACGCCGCCGTAATCCGCAGTGGAGATCGCATCGAACTTGGCGCGGCATTCCTTCTCGAAATCAGTCTCGGGACGGAGCTTGCCATCGGACGTGGTCGAGTCGCCGAACACCGTGTAGCAGGTGCCACCAACAGCGGAAGGCTTAAGGCTCTTTGCGCCGTATGCGGTGCACATTGATGAAGCGACGTCAAGGAAGGTGAACTGCCAGTTGTTGCCACCAGCGTTGTCCCAGAAACCGCCCGAGGCGGTGAACTGAAGTGCGATGACAGCATTGGTGATTCCGGCAGCCTTGAAGGTGTTCACTGCTGCGGCTGATTCGGTGTTCTGAATGCCGGGGTCACCCTGAAGGGTGTTGATCTGAGCGACGGTGATCTTGTTGCCGTTGGCTTCAAGAGCGGTCTTCGCTGCAGCAGTTGCCGCAACATGCTCAGGGCCATTGCCGGAGAGGATGCCAACTGTGGCGCCCTTCGGGATCTGACCAGCCTCAATTGCAGCCTTCACGCCGGACGTGGCGTTGACTTCGGCCGAAGGCGAAATCGTCATAAGGAAGCCAGTGTCATGAGCCGACTGCGGAGCGACGTCACCGAAGAAGGTCGGAACGCCAGCAGCAGCGATGCACTCGATGTACTTGGCGCCCATACCGTTTGAATTGATGAACGCAAAGATTTGATTGTTGATGGTGGCGTCGTCGCAAACTTTTTGCGCGGTTGCCGGCTTGACCGGGTCCCATGTCATGACGACGGGTTCGACCTTGCGGCCATTGATGCCACCAGCGGCATTCCATTCATCGAAGAACGCTGTGATGCGCTTCGAAAGGTTCTGCGTGGTCAGAGCCGGGGCAAGAGCCAGGCCTGAGGCACGAAGGCCATCGAGATCGGAAACAGCAAGACCGATCTTGATCGTGGTGTCAGTGACACCGGTGGTGTTTCCGCCGCCGCCTGATGAATCGCTACTGCCACTGGAACACGCTGCCACTCCGGCAGTGAGCGACAATGCGCACACCACCGCAACAACCGCGGTCCAGGTTCGTGATCGTGCCATGAAGGCCCCCCTGAGGATTTTCAATCGGTACCCGCGATCGCGGGAACTCGGACTGTAGCAAGAAAAATGACCGCGGGTGACAGGCGTCACTCACCTTTTTCATCCGCTAGGTTCTCCCCTCAGTTCACGGCTTCCGATGCTGGTTATCGCAAGCCACCCAAAGAGCAGAGCGAGGGGTCCCGTGCCATCAACTGAACAGGGCGAAACAAGCAACGAAGGGCTTGCCGGCCTTACTTCGGTCATCTTTGACGAGGAACAAGAACGCCTTGCGGCGACCGCTGACGATGTCGTGACCCTCCCCGACGATCTCCTTCCAGGTGTCGGCGGGAAAGGCATGCGCCTGAGCGATGGTCTCCGCCAAGGCGGAGTGAGCATGATCTTGTTGCTCATCCTGCTGATCGTCGTTGAGGAGTTTCAGCGAGTCGCCTTGTTGGTGCTGGGTCCCGATATTCAAGATTCATTGAATATCTCCGACACCACCCTGCTCGGTCTCATCAGTTTCGGCGGCGTCATCTTGGTGCTCGCCAGTCTCCCCTTTGCATGGCTTGCCGATCGTTACGCGCGCACCAAGGTTCTCGGCATCGCCACGGGCGTGTGGGGAATCTTCGGCGCAATGATCGGTTTTGTCGTGAATCCATTCCAGTTGGGTATTGCGGCAGCGGGAACCGGTGTTGGCGCGGCAGCGAATATTCCGATCACGCCTTCACTGATTGCCGACCAATACCCCATCGGTATTCGTACACGAATGTTTGCGGCCCAAACGTTTGGTCGTCCGGCCGGTCAAGTCATTGGCCCGATTGTCGCCGGCGGAATCGTCGCTATTGCGGGCAACCACTCTGGCGACTGGCGTTGGCCGTTTTGGTTGTTCGCTATTCCGGCAACCATCCTCGGCGTTGCGTTCTTATTGAAGAAAGAACCACAGCGGGGTCGTAACGAACAGCTCGCGGTCTTCGGCGAAGACCTTCCGAAAAATGCCGTCGACGACGGCCCCGTGCGACTCAGCGCAGCGATGGCTCGCTTGAAGAAGGTGCGCACCTTTTATTTCCTCATTGTCGGCATCGGCGTACTCGGCTTCGCACTTGTCGCTGTACCCGCCACCTTTAACCTTCTTCTCAAAGACATCTACGGCTACGACGCCCTCAAGCGCGGTTGGGTCATGTCGATCACCTGGGCGGGATCATTGATCGCCATTCCGATTGCCGGTCGTTACGGCGAACGACTCTTCCGCAAGAACCCGCCTTCCGCTTTGAAGTTGATGGGCGTTGCCGTTCTGCTTTACGGCTTCTGTCTCACCGTTGGCCTTCGATTCGAGCAAGCCGGAATCATGATCGCCTTCTTCACGATCGGTAATGCATTCCAGGGCATGGCGTTCACACAACTCGGGCCAACCATTTCGGCTGTTGTTCCCTACCAAATGCGCGCTCAAGCATTCTCGATGGTGGGCGTCTACATCTTCCTTATGGGCGGCTTCTTTGGCGGCCTTCTTACTGGTGCGTTCTCCGATGCATTCGGGCAACGCACAGCACTCACAGTCGTGATTCCTCCTGCCGCACTCATCGGCGGGCTGATGATCATTTACGGATCCCGCTACATGAAGCGAGACATTTCTCTCACCGTTTCCGAACTTATGGAAATGCAAGAGGAACAAAAGCGCATGGCCGCCGACCCCGAGAACATTCCTGTTCTCCAGGTCCGCAATGTCGATGCTTCCTACGGAACACTTCAGGTTCTTTTCGACGTGAGCTTCGAGGTAAAGAAGGGCGAGTGTCTTGCGCTGCTCGGTACGAATGGCGCAGGAAAGTCCACGATCCTCAAATCCATCAGCGGGCTACTCAACCCAGATCGCGGTGTCGTTCGCATGAACGGCCGCACAATCACTCTCGTCGATCCGCAATACCGAGTTGCCCTCGGAATGCTTCAGATTCCCGGCGGTGAAGCGGTGTTCCCATCGATGTCCGTTGCCGAGAATCTCGAGCTCTGGAGCGAGCTCATTGAAGACAAGCAAAAGCGCGCGGAACGAATGGATGCGACGTTCGAGGTCTTCCCCGAGCTGCTACATCTCATCGATTCAAAAGCCGGATCACTTTCGGGCGGTCAGCAGCAGATGCTCGCACTCGGCAAGGCGATCATGCTTGAGCCTGAATTGCTTCTGATCGACGAACTCTCGCTCGGACTCGCTCCAATCGTCGTCCAGCGTTTGCTCGGCATTGTCGAGAAACTCAAGGAGCAGGGAACGACAATGGTTCTGGTTGAACAGTCAGTCAACGTTGCACTCTCCGTTGCTGACCGAGCGGTTTTCATGGAGCGAGGCCAAGTGAAATTTGAAGGCCCCGCTCAGGAATTGTTGGAACGAGACGATCTCTTGCGGGCCGTCTTCCTCAGTGGAGAGGGTGCCTGATCATGATGTTCGGACTCACCTTAAGTGGAGACATCATCTTCTCCGGCTTCATCCAAGGCTTGGTCTACGCGCTCGTTGCGTTCGGCCTCGTCCTCATCTTCCGCGCTACGGGCGTCATCAACTTTGCCCAAGGTCAGATCGGTGCGTTTGGCGGTTACGCCATGGCACTTCTCTTCATCCAGTATCA
>CANGMY010000128.1 GCA_947455015.1 Microthrixaceae bacterium
CTGCGAAATGATGACGTGCTGTTGACGACCAACACCGCTGTCGGAAAGCAGGTCTTGGATGTCGAGCAATCGACACGGCACACCATTGAGTGCGTATTCGCTGTCGCCAGAGCGGAACAACGTACGAGTGATGGTGACCTCGTTGAACTCAATCGGAAGCATTCCCGAGGTGTTATCGATGGTGAGGCTGACCTCGGCCCGACCGAGTGCGGACCGCTTGGTGGTACCAGCAAAAATGACGTCGTCCATCTTCTGCGAACGGACAGCAGAAGGCGCTTGCGCGCCAAGCACCCAACCGATCGCGTCGACGACGTTGGATTTGCCCGAACCATTGGGGCCCACCACAACGGTGACACCTGGTTCGAGATCGAGAGCTGTCGTATCGGCGAAGGACTTGAAGCCCTTCATCGTGAGTCGTTTCAGATACATCAGACCTGACAGACCTCGCAGTAGAAGGTGGACCGACTGGCAACCTTGGTCTTCACGATGTCGTTACGACGACAACGTCGACACGGCTGCTTTTCACGGTCGTACACCTGATGGTGACTTTGGTAATCGCCGGCCTTACCGAAAAGATCGACGTATTGACCGTCGCCCAACGTTGAGCCGTTGTACTTGATTGCTTCGTGCAAAATCTCGACGAGCGAACGATAGAGCCGACGAATTTCCTGGGTCGTGAGCGAACCGGTTTCTCGGTCGTAACGAAGACCAGAGTCGAAGAGGATTTCATCGGCATAGATGTTGCCGATGCCAGCGATCATTGACTGATCAGTGAGGAACGCCTTGAGCGACTGGCTCTTCGAGCGAAGCAGATGGCCGAAGTCGACCCAAGACATTGGGGTTTCAACCGGATCGACACCAAGGTTTGAAAGTTCCTCGATCTCGGAAGAGATCTCGTCGGGAGTTGCAAGGAACATCTCGCCGAAGGTGCGCGGGTCGATGAATCGGAGTTGGCCACCCTGAGTGAACGTGATGGTGACGTGGGTGTGCTTTTCAACTTCGTCCTTCGGTGTTGCGCGACGCAGCTGACCCGACATGCGCAGATGCACGATGAGCACCTGACCATTGTCGAGCGGCATGAGGAGGTACTTCCCCTTACGTTGCGAACCGGTGATCTTGGCGCCGACGAGACCGTTAATGAACTCTTCGGGGGTCTGTCGCTTGATCGACTTCTTGCCATCGACTTCAACGGACTTCACCTTGCGTCCGACGACCTCTTTTTCGAGCTCACGGCGAATGGTTTCTACTTCGGGCAATTCAGGCATTGTGCTGCCCACTCTCATGGTTGGGAACGGTCACCGTTGACAGGTGGTCGAGCGCGGCGTGCGCTGCGGCCTGTTCGGCACCTTTCTTTGAGCGACCTTCGCCTTCACCGATGACGTTGCCGTCGACCGATACACGAGCGAAGAATCGCTTCTCGTGGTCGGGGCCTTCTGCCCCGAGTTCGTACACCGGCGCCGCGGAAAAACGTCGCGCAGTGAGTTCTTGAAGTTGTGATTTGAAATCGCCATCGCCGGGTTCTTCGGCCGCGGCAGCGATCGATTCATCGAAAAGACCGAGAACAACTTCGCGAGCAGCATCGATACCGCCGTCGACATACACGGCGCCGATGATGGCTTCCATGGCATCGGAGAGGATTGAGGCCTTGGCTCGTCCGCCGCTGGCATCTTCGCCTTTGCCCAAACGGAGGGCTTGGCCGACTCCAAGCTCGGAAGCAACTTTCGCCAACGTGGGTTCGCTCACGACCGCCGACCGGACTTTGGCCAGCAGACCTTCGGGCATTTCCGGATGCGAGGTGAAGAGATGATCGGTGACGATCACGCCGAGCACGGCATCGCCGAGGAATTCAAGCCGTTCATTGGAAGCAGGGTGACCAGTTTCTGAGCACCATGACCGATGCGTGAGCGCGAGGAGCAACGGCCCGGGCTCGGAAAATCCGTAACCCAACCGTTCGACCAGCGCGGAGACAGCGTCGGAGCTCAGGACCTCAGCCCAGCTTCGCCATGACGTAATCGATGGCATCTCGGACAGTCTTGAGATCGGCCAGGTCTTCGTCTTCGATGCGGAAGCCAACGCTGCGCTCGCCGAGTTCCTCTTCGAGGGCCTCGACCAGCTCGATGAGGGCCAGGCTGTCGGCATCGAGGTCGTCGGCGAAGGAATCGCCTTCGTTGATAGCGGAGGGCTCGGTCTCGAGGATGTCGGCCAACCGGTCACGGACCAGATTCAGGACGAACTCTCGGTCGATGGGGCCTTGTTCGACATGGGTCTCAGCGGGCACGACGGTCTCCTCGGACGGCGATGGAACGGGCCGATCGTAGCGGGGTCAAACTTTGCCCGCTTGTGAAAACGGCTGCTCAAGGCCCTTCTGAAGCCAGCCTGAGATTGGGTTCAGTCGGCAGGTCGAACAGTGGCGGCGATATGACCGACCACATCGGCATTCACCATGTCCGCTGCAACGCGAACCGCATTCACCATGGCCCGGTCCGAGGAGGACCCGTGGCTGATGATGCAGACACCATCGACTCCAAGAAGCATCGCTCCCCCGGTGTTCTCGGGATCGAGCGAGTCGTACAGCGGCATGAGTGAAGGCCACAACGCAGCTGACGCGGCGCGAGCTTCATCAGAAGAATCGAACGCTGCGAGTAGCGAGTTGATGATCGACTTCAACGAACCTTCGAGAGTCTTGAGTGCAACGTTTCCAGTGAAGCCATCGGTCACGACCACATCGACATCGTCAGTCATGATGTCGCGGCCTTCAACGTTGCCAATGAACTGTGCGCCCGTCGCGCCGATCCAAGAACCTTCAGCAAGCAACTTGTGCGTTTCCTTCACAAGCGGATTGCCCTTGGTGGGTTCTTCACCAATCGACAACAAACCAACTCGAGGCGACGCAATACCGAAACGCTGTTTGGCGAACACCGCACCCATTTGCGCGAACTGCACAAGCCACTCGGCATTGCACTCGGCATTTGCTCCGGCATCGAGCAACACCGTTGGCGTGTCGGCACCTGGAACAGGAATCGGCGTTGCAATTGCGGGCCTTTGCACGCCTTTAATGCGACCCATACGCAGCAATGCGCTGGCCATGGTGGCGCCAGTGTTTCCTGCGCTGACCATTGCTGATGCTTTGCCGTCACGCACGGCTTCGGCGGCGCGCACCAGCGATGAATCTTTCATTTTGCGAACGCTTGAGCCGGGATCGGCATCCATCGCAATAACTTCCGACGCTTCGATGACTTCGATGCCACCGGTGTCGCCAAGTTCCGCGGCGCGTCCGACCAACACAACGGGAATACCAAGTTCATCGACGGCGCGGCGCGCGCCAGCAACGATTGCGTCGGGAGCGTTGTCGCCCCCCATGGCATCTACGGCGATGGGAAGCATGAGTGACCTCAGGGGATCAGTCGACGTCGAGTGCCTGGCGGCCGTTATACCAACCGCAGTTTCCACACACGACGTGCGGACGCTTCACGGCGCCACAACGTGGGCAGGAGCTACGAGCCGGAGTGGCGATACGCCAAGCTGAGGCACGACGGCTGCGGCTCTTGGACTTCGAGGTCTTCTTCTTGGGTACGGCCATGGTCGTTCCTGATTCGGGGGGCGGCACACTGAGCCGCTCGCGGGACCGGGGGGTGCCCCGGGCAGACGGAGGACTCTACTCGCCGAGGTCGCCCGGTTCGAAGTCCAGTTCTGCGAGGGCTGCCCAGCGGGGGTCAGAGATGGGTCCAGAACCTTCCTCTTCCTCGGATTCGGTGCCCTCTCCTTCAACCCGAGTTGGGAACAATTCAGGGGCTGGACCTCGGCAATCAGCCGCACACAGCGGGGCCAGGGGCAGTGCCAGGAGCACCGCATCACGCACCATGGGCTCGAGATTCACGGTGTCCTCTGCCATGGCATAGGTCTCGCCCTCTACGGGGCGAGGTTCAAAGATTTCCCGGATCTGCGCCACAGATCGACCTTCGACAGGCTGCAAACACCGCCGACATTCCCCCACCCATGGGGTGGTGATGGTGCCGGTTGCGACCAAACCACTACTCAGTGTCTCGAGTTCAAGGTCGAGATCGATCGAAGCTTCCTCAGGGACCGTGGCCGAGGAGATCCCCAAACCAGAGAGCTCGACAGATTCAGTGAACTGACGTCGCGTTCCAGGATGTCGACGAAGGTCGGCGATCGGCACGACCAAAGGTCGGTAGGTCATCGATTACGCGAGGTCCTGATCGAAGAAGTTCGACGCCGCGTCGCGAATTGTCTGCGTCGGGTGGTTCGAGGACGGGGGCGGCGGAAGGTCGGCGTAGCGATCGTCGACCACGGTGAGACGAGGACGATCGTCGTACGCGTCGTACTCATCGTCGAACGGAAGTGTTCCGTCATCCCAAGAATCGGAGTTGACCATGCCCTCGGCGTCGTACAACGCAGGTGCATCGTCAAGTTGCGACAGTTCGTCGTAGACCGAAGGTTGTGTCGGTGGAGCCGAGAAGTCTTCGGCTTCCGCGTCGTACATTGCTTGTTCCGGAGCACCTTCGACGCCGTGTTCGGCAGCAGCCGCAGCTTCGGCAAGAAGGTTGGTGCCCTGCAACTTTGCGCGGCCAGCACCAACAAGCTTCTGCGTGCGCTCCAACACGATTTCGAAACTGGCGAGTTTCTGATCGCAGAAGTCTTCGACCTCGTGACGAAGTCGGCGAGCGTCGGCCTGAGCGGCATCGACAATGTCGTAGGCGCGCTGTTCGGCGGCTTTCACAACCTCGGTGCGCTGCACCATACGTTCGGCGCGAGTACGGGCCTGATCAAGGACGTCGTCAGCTTCGTGTCGAGTACGAGCAAGAAATTCTTCGCGTTCCTTCAGCAACCAACGGGCCGCACGGAGTTCCTCTGGAAGTGATTCGAGAGCTTCGTCGATAAGTCCAAGAACCTCGTCCTTCACGATCATCGATGAAGCAGACAACGGCACATCGCGCGCGTTCTCGATCATGTCGCGCAGGGTGAGCAACACATCTTCGGTCTCGGCCGGGTGGTACTGCGCACCCACTGATGGCGGAGTGAGGTCGATCTCGATGTCGTGGTCGTCGTATTCGGGGTTATCGAACTGGCTCACGATCCGTACTTCTCCTGAAGTCGTTTGGCGACGGCGGGCGGCACCATGGCCGTCACATCGCCACCGAAGCGGGTGATCTCTCGAAGC
>CANGMY010000129.1 GCA_947455015.1 Microthrixaceae bacterium
CTTGTGACCGGTGCCGGCGCAGGCGTTGGGCGTGGCGTTGCGGCCGCGTTCGCATCAGCAGGAGCGATTGTTGGTATTGGTGTGCGCCGGCCCGAGGCCGCAGAGGAAACCGCAGCTGCAGTTGCCGTCGCAGGCGGCACACCAGTGATCTTGCGATGCGATGTCACCGATGCTGAGCAGAGCGCTGCCGCGATTGAGCAGTTGGTTGCCGACTACGGACGCCTTGACGCAGTCATTCACAACGCAGTGAGTGGTCGATCGAGCGAAGCAACCGACTTTGAAAACACGACGCTTGATGAATGGGAAGACCATTCGTCGGTCACCGTGCGCGCGACTTGGCGACTTGCGGTGCAGGCCTATCCGCATCTGCAAAAGACTCAAGGCGCGTATTTACTCATGAGTTCACCGGCAGGAATTGAAGGCTCTGAGCGCGCACCGTTCTACAGCGCGGTGAAAGCTGCACAACGTGGTTTCGTGCGTGCGCTTGCTCGTGAATGGGGTTCTGATCACATTCGTGTCAATAGCGTGGCGCCGTTGGCGATTTCACCGGCCCTCGAGAACATGAAGATTCTCGAACCCGAACGCGTCAAGCGCATCGAAGGGCTTGTTCCTCTTGGCCGGCTGGGTGATCCCGAAACCGATATCGGCCCGCCATCGGTGTTTTTGTGCAGCGATGAAGCTCGGTATGTCACCGGTCAAACGCTCGTTGTAAGCGGCGGACGATTTACCAGTCTCTAAGACGGGCGCGAAGTTCCTCGTTGTGTACAAACACAGGGAGCTCTTCACTGTCGTTGTAAGTGGGACGCACTGAAGTTCCGCCATCGACGCATAACACCTGACCGGTGACGTACGCCGACATATCGGACATCATGAACAACACGCCCTTGGCGATGTCATCGCTTGTGCCGCGACGGCGCATCGGGATGACGTCGGTGTCGTTGCCGTCGGTATCGCCGGGTTTGCGAGTCGACGCGCTCTTTGGCGTCGCGATTGAGCCAGGAGCAACGGCGTTCACTCGAATGTTGCGGCTTCCCCATTCAATGGAAAGTGAACGTGTGAGCGAAAGCACTGCAGCCTTTGCAGCGGCGTAGGCCGAGCCATAGGGCATTCCATTGAGGGCAGATGTCGTCGCGATGTTGCACATCGTTCCGCCGTTTCCTTGTTCAACAAGGCGTCGGCCAACGGCTCGAACGGTATTGACCGTGGAGCCAAAGTTCAGGGCCATGACATCGTCGAATGCCGGATCGTCACTGGCGAATGGCGCCCATTGCGGTGGCCACATGCCGCCGGCCACCTGCACCGAACCACGCAACGGCGCGAGTTCGCAGGCGCTATCGACAACGGCGGCAACAGCGTCTTTGTCGCGGCCATCAGCAAGAAGACCAATGTGTCTGGTGCCGTCGGCTTCAAGTGCGTCGGTGCAGACCTTCAACTTTTCTGCATCAATATCGACAGCGACGACCGATGCACCGGAGTGACCAAGGAAGCGACTGATCGACGTTCCGATGCCGCCACCACCTGCGCCCATCACAACAACAGAGAGACCTTCAAGGCCCCACGGGTTTGAAAGTGGGGAAAGTTCAGACATCTTCGCTGCTCCAGTGACTCGGACGGGTGGAATCGGGTCGGTGCCATCCGCCGCCGGCCCAGGTTCCGCCGTCGACGTGAATGGAAGATCCGGTGATGAACCGAGACAAGTCGGAAGCGAGGAAGAGTGCAGCAGCGGCAGTGTCTTCGGTGGTTCCGAGATAGCCGAGGGGCGGAAGGAATGCGGGAAGGAATTCCGGGTCGCTTTCGACGAGCGTTTCCTGGAGGCCCTTGTCGCCTTCGGAAGGCTGCGCGTCGGGGGAGATTGAGTTGACGCGAATGCGGCGGGTTCCGAATTCCAGTGCTAGCGACTTCGAAAGACTTTCAAGTGCGGTCTTCATTGCTGCATAAATGCCGAATCCGGGGCCAGCCTGATGCGCTTCGATCGAGGTGATGTTGATGATGGAGCCACCGTTGGTCATAAGCGGGGCAACGCGGCGAATGAAGTGAGTGACCTGCGTGAAGTTTTCCGCGATCAGCGAAGCTTCACCCTTCGGGCTGACATCAAGAAATGGTGAAACGAATGTTCCGCCGGCGTTGTTGACAAGCACATCAACATGACCATGGGCTGAAGCAATGCTTTGGACGAATGCGTCGACGGCAACTGCATCGCGAACATCGAGCACTGCCGAGATCACTGGTCGGCCGAGGGCTTCAATTTGGGCCGCAACATCGGCGAGGAGTTCTTCTTGTCGATCGCAGATCGCCAAGGTTGCGCCACACCGAGCAAAGAGCAGGGCGGTGTCGCGCCCGATGCCCTCGGCTGCTCCGGTCACGATGGCGACGCGGTCGGTCAGGAGGATGGAACGTTCGTCGAAGAGATGAGCCATGGGCTCACTCTCGCACATCTAGTGATTGCGCGAGACCGACCCGATCGGGCGCCGCCATCGGGTCATCGAGGCCCACACAACCCATGCCATTGCTCCGACGGGAATTTCGAGCAGATAAACGAATCCTCGGAACAAAAAGACCGCTGCGGTTGAAGCATTGTCTGGTCCACCAAAACTGATGAGAGCCGATGCGGCTCCAACTTCAACAAAGCCGACGCCACTCGGCGTGATCGGAATGGTTTCGAGCAGGCGAGCGAATGCGAACGCGGCGAATGCCTCAGTGAGCGTGATGCCATCAATTCCGATTGCGCGGATGCAGGCGAAGAGAAGCAGAAATTGAATGAGGTTGAAAAGAAAGATCCAAAGGGTGATTCGCCACCAGCGTTCGCGGACGAGCCCGATGCTCTGATGGCGAAAGTTGAGTACCCCGGTGACGACGTCGGGAGTGGCCTTGCGGCGAAAGACTCGACAAAACCATCCGACTATCGACTGGCCCAATCGACCAATTCGCTCAGCGAGCCGTTCACTCCTCATGATGAGACCAAGAACGACCGCGGCAACCACGATTGCGGTCAGCCCCAAGATGGCTGGCAAGAAGAGCTTTCCGGTGGCGTGTCCCGAGAGGATCAACAAAAGGAGAGCAAGTACCGGCATTGCCAATTTCGCGAAGACGTTCCAAATGCCGGAAACAAGAATCGACAGCGTTACGGAAGGGGCGGTGAATCCCCACGACATATCGATTGCATAGGTAGCGCCAACACCGATCGCGCCGCCGAATGGCATCACATTGGAAACAGCGCTTCCGGCGAAGTTCACGGTGAGGGCTTGTGTGTGCTTCAAGCGGGGGAGTGTGTTTGTGAGTACGCCTGTGTAGGCCAGCATCCCGAGAAACCAAAGTGCGACGAGCGCCGTGATTTCGATCGGAGACAACTTGCTCATCTCATGCCAAATGTCGGCGTAGTCCGATCCGGTGAGTTTGGGAATCACGAAAGCAAAAATGATGATGACGACGCCGAGTGAAATGCCGATTTCTATTGCGCGTCGAGTGCGCGACTTTTTATGGAGTTCGTGGCTTACAACGGCAAAAGCATCTGTCGATTCTTCCGCGCTCAGGCCTTGCAAGACCTCAGGAAGTTCGTCTGCGGTTGGGTCGGTCATTGACCGACTGTTGTGAAGAGGTCGGCGCACGCATCGGGGAGGGAAGAACCGGTAAATACATACCACTCGGTACTGAATGCAATCGCGAAGATTTCGTCGGGGAGTCCGAGGAAGATCGACAACGTGCGAACGGTGTCGGGCGCGCCGGTTGCTTGTGTCGCGTGAGCGTTCATCGATGCTTTGCGCTTGTCGAGCACGGCACTGACATCGACAGTGTGGGTGATTTCCGCGTTTGGTGTGTACCAAGTGGACAGGTCGTCGGGAACGAAACCTTCGGGAACCTCGAAACCCATTCCCTTCGCGAGTTCGATGCCGCCGGAAAGAAATTCGCGATCAATCGTGGCCTGAAGCAACGGAATGTCTGCGAGTTGCGCCGCAGCCCACGCGACGCGGTGTACCTGTTGGTGATCGGGGTGGCCGTATCCGCCGTTGCGGTCGTCGGCAATGAGGAGTGCTGCATCTTCCTCGGCGAGCACGGCGGCGAGTACAGCTGCGGCTTCTTCGATTGGCGCGGCACAGAAGGTGCCCGCAGGCCAGAGACCATCGGTATCGGGAGAGTGGCCAGAGTCGAGATAGCCGAGGAAAACGACTCGAGCCGCACCGATAGCGGCAGCAGATGCCTCGGCCTCGGCGGATCGGCGTTGGGCCAGGCCTTCATCGGTTGCGAGAACGCCGTCTCCGACATCGCCAGCATCGCCTCGAGTCGCCAGTACCAGCACGACCCGATGGCCAGCCTGGGCGGCTAGGGCGAGAGTTCCCGCATCGAGCAGGGCCTCATCGTCGGGATGGGCATGAAAGGCGACCAAGGTCCCGGTAGGCATGTGTGCATTCTTACAGGGCAACGGCGAGTACTACCGTGAACCAGTGTTCGTCCGCCGTCCAGAGGAGTCGTGTGACTAACACCGACGAGACCTCTCAATCCGATTTCGGACGCCTGAAGATCGCTCTGATCTCCGATTGCTATGTCCCGCGTCTTGGGGGCATCGAGATGCAGGTTCATGATCTCGCTCGTCATCTGCAACGAGCAGGCCATGAGGTCGTTGTGATTACGACGACGGGTGGCCCCGATGTTGTCGATGGGGTTCGTGTTCACCGCATCGATGCCCCACTCCTTCCGTTCGATATTCCGTTTACTCGTGGAGCATTTCGTAGCGTTGCCGATGCGTTAGCGGCTGAACGAGTTGACGTCGCGCACTTTCACGGGGGAGTTGTGAGCCCGCTCGCCTATAAAGGAGCGCAAGACGCTCAGCGGGCAGGTATTCCCGTTGTCATCACATTGCATTGCATCTGGAGTTACGCCACCCCCTTCTTTTGGGCGATGAACAAGATCACGAAGTGGGGACAGTGGCCGGTCGTACTGTCGGCCGTTAGCGAAGTTGCTGTCGCGCCTGTGCGTCGAATCGCCGCGAAAGGTGCGAACGTCGTTGTGCTTCCCAATGGCATTGAGAACGACACGTGGACGATTGCACCCGCCGAGCGTGACCCTTCTGTCGTCACTCTTGTTTCGGTCATGCGCCTTGCACCGCGGAAGCGGCC
>CANGMY010000130.1 GCA_947455015.1 Microthrixaceae bacterium
CGGGCAGGGCATGAGCGCCAAGTTCCGGCGCGTCAGGAAGACCAATTGGTTCTGCAGTCGACATGTCAGCTCCCTCGGTAGTTGGGTGTGCGATCTTCCGCGCGGGCCGCACGGAATTCGGCGTAGTCCTCGGACTTGTTGAGGAAGGTCTGGTAGATCAGTTCGTCAGCCATTGATGTTGTGATTTCTGGCTGCGCAAGATGGGAAATAACGCGGCGGGCCAACTTGATCGTGACGGCGGGTGCGGCCGCGATCTTCAGCGCCATTTCCATGGCGGTGTCGTCGAGTTCCTCGCGGGTGACGACGCGAGAAACGATGCCGAGCGAAAGAGCTTCTTGAGCATTCAGTGAACGTCCGGTGAGCACCATGTCGCTTACGACGCCATGACCACACATTTGAAAGAGTCGACCAACACCACCGGTGTCAGGGATGACGCCGTGGCCAGCTTCGGGAAGCATGAACTTTGCGTCCTCGGCGGCGATGCGGATATCGCATAACAACGCACGCTGGAACGATCCGCCGATCGCCCAACCTTGAATCGGCACGATGACCGGTGCATCAAGATCGAACAACTGCTGGATGCCCTTGTGGCCACGGGTCATGAGTTCGTGGTGGCTGAGGCCAGTGGTGTCGTTGCCAATGGAACCAACGTCGCGACCTGATGACCAGGAGTGGCCCTCGCCTCGCCAAATGACGGCGCGAACGGACGGGGTGGCGCGAAGTTCGCCGAGAATGTCGAACAACTGCTTGTCCATGTCATCAGAAAAGGCATTGCGCTTCTCCTGATTGTCATTCGTGATGATGGCGATTGGGCCATTGATCTCGAGTAGGACCTGTCCGGCCATGGTTCCCCCTACGGAAGTGCGAGTCGTCGCAGTCTTGCCGAACTGCCATGCAGGGTCGAACAGATGAGAAGCCAGCGCTGGGACTAGGGCACGAATCGGTATCCCATGCCCGGTTCAGTAATGAAGTGGCGAGGGTTGGCCGGGTCCGTCTCGAGTTTGCGGCGGATTGCCGACATGTAGACCCGCAAGTAGTGCCCCTCTTTGCCGTAGGCCGGCCCCCACACCGATTGGAGGAGCGTTTGCTGAGAAACAAGTCGGTCGGGATTGCGAACCAAGAGTTCGGTGATTCCCCATTCGGTGGGAGTGAGATGGACTTCTTCGGTTCCGCGATGAACTCGTTTCGAGGTGAGGTCGATCGTGAACGCTTCTGTCGTGATGAGGGGTTCTTCGGCCGCCGTTGACGTTCGGCGCAATGCCGCACGGAGCCTCGCGAGTAACTCGTTCATGCCAAATGGTTTTGTGAGGTAATCGTCTGCGCCGGCGTCGAGTGCCTCGACTTTGTCTGCCTCGTCCTGTCTGACCGAAAGCATGATGATCGGCACCGAACTCCATCCGCGGATCCCGTGCACGACTTCGATGCCATCGATTCCGGGAAGTCCGATATCAAGGATGATCACATCGGGATGTCGTTCGGCGGCGAGGCGGAGTGCTTCCTCGCCTGACGACGCTTCTTCGACCTCGAACTCGCGCGCCCGGAGGTTTGTCGCGAGTGCTCGACGGATCTGCGGTTCGTCATCGACGACAAGAACAGTGGTCATGGCACCGAGACGCTTCGCGTATGTATGGCGGAGTCGCCCGCAGGTGACGGGAGAGAAATGATTGCAGTGAGGCCTCCGCCGGGAGTCTCTTGAAGAGTGATCGATCCGTCCATAGCTTCAACAAATCCATGGGCAACTGCTAGACCAAGACCCGTCCCGGCTCCTGATGTTTGGTCGCCTGCAGTGTGGAATGGTTCGAACGCCAATGCTCGGTCAGCTTCGTTCATGCCGGGTCCATGATCAATGACGACGATCGAAATCAATTCTTTCTTACTCATTGCTTGGATCTCGATCGGTGTATCGGGCGCGCCATGCCGGACTGAATTGGCAACGAGGTTGGCGATTGCTCGTTCGAGAAAGACCTGATCTGCTGCCACTTCGAGGTCGTCGTCTTTTACGTTGATCAATATGTTTGCGTTTTCGGCACCGATGCCGCCGATGGCATTGCGAATGGCCACGATGGCCGTCACATTCGTCAACTCTGGGCGCACGACACCTGCTTGGAGTCTGCTGAGGTCAAGGAGGTTCCCAACAATTCGATCGAGTCGGTCTGCTTCTTCGTCGATTGTGGTGAGGAATTCTCGCCTTTCGTGATCATTCCAATCAATGTCTTCTTGAAGGAGGCTTGATGCAGACGCTTTGATTGAAGCAAGCGGAGTGCGGAGATCGTGAGAGACCGCGCGAAGAATGGCAGTGCGGAGTTTGTCTCCTTCTGCGGCGGCTTCAAGAGTGGCGGCTTCTCCGCGAGCCGATTCGGCATCAGCTGATCGGCGAGCAACTTGGTCGACGAGCGCGCTCACAATGACTGCGACGGAGAAAAAAACGACGAGCGCAGCAAATTCTTCGCCTCCTGCGATTCGAAACGAGTGAACAGGTTTGGTCAGGAACCAGACGATGGTTGGAAAAGAGACAACTGCTGTCGCTACTCCAGCGACGAAACCTCCGATCAAAGCTGCACCCACAACGATTCCGAGAAAGAGCAAGAGGTCGGTTGAGAGTTTGGGTGGCGCAGAGAGGCGGTCAATCACCGCGATCACCGCGGTGATTGATGTGATGGAGAAAGCAGTTGCGGTGAGGAGTCGACGATGTCGCACGAGGTGAGTCTATGGAGTGGGGCTTCAAGACTCTTGAGGGAAGTGATCTCCGAGGAGATACGGCACAAACGTGACATTTGTGTGTTTGAGACCTGCGAGTGTGTGTGCGATCGAATCACTGGTGCGGTCATGAAGGAGTCGATGCCACAGATGTCTGTATTCGCGTCGAGGGATAAGGACTGTTAATTCAACATCGCGATTGCTGGTGATTGAGGCTGCCATCTCAAGTGCAGCTCGATTCATCCGTCGATCTGGGCATTCAATGATCTCGAGGGGGATCTGCTCAAGATCAAGCGAGTGCCAGTCATTCACAAGTTGAGTGGCGTGAGCTTCATCGGTAGCGAAGTGGACGGCTCGGACAGAGTGAGGTGCCAGCGAACGTGCGTAGAGGAGTGCTCTCGCAGAGCTTCGATCGATCTCGCCGATCATGACCACGATCGTGTGAAGTGGTCGAACCGAAAGTGTCTTCACCTTTTCGAGTTCGACGTCGAGCTCTTCTTTCTCCGACTCGTATTGCCTGTTGAGGCGCATCAAGAGGAGGACCATGATCGGGACGAGAAGCATGATGAACCACGCTCCACCCCAGAATTTGAAGATCGCAATGACGACTGTCACGACCAGGGTTGTAACAGCGCCGAGACCGTTGATGACAAGCCCCAACTTCCAACCTGGATCCTTATCTTTAATGTGCTTTCTCGCCATGCCGGCCTGCGAAAGGGTGAAGCTGGTGAAGACGCCAATGGCATAGAGGGGAATCAAGTGCGTGACATCGGCCTGAAAGATGACGACGGGAATTGAGCCCGCAATTGCGAGCGCAATGATGCCGTTTGAGAACACCAGCCGATGACCGCGTTTCGTAAGTTGCTTCGGCATAAATGCGTCATCCGCATGGAAGCTCGCAAGTCGGGGGAAGTCAGCAAAACTCGTATTCGCTGCAAGCACAAGGATGAGCATTGTTGCTGCTTGCGTGAGCAGGAAGAGGACGTGACCAATCGTTCCTGACCCGTAGATTGCCTGAGCCATCTGAGCAATAACCGTTTTCGATTCACTCGGAACAATTTGCATTTTGGCCGCCAGCCACGAGATGCCAAGGAACATGGAGCCGAGAAGTACACCCATCACCGTGAGCGTTTCTCGAGCGTGTTTCCATTCGACCGGACGGAAAGCGGGGACTCCATTGGAAATGGCCTCGACGCCAGTCATGGCGGCGCCACCCGAAGCGAACGCATGGAGCACGAGAACGATTCCGACTGCCCCGGTGGCTTCGAGCACAGCGGGATCTTGGGGGACGACGTGTTCGAGTCCGCCACCGAAGACCGCTTTGTAGATTCCTGTTCCAACCATCAGGAACATTGCAAAGATGAATGCATAGGTGGGTACCGCAAAGAGCTTCCCGGACTCCTTTACTCCGCGGAGGTTTCCAACGCAGATGATTGCGATAAACGCGAGCGCGATTGGAACTCGGTACGGGTAGAGCGGGTGGAACGCTGAATAGAACGCGGCAACACCAGCAGAGACCGAAACGGCGACTGTCAGGATGTAATCGGTCAAAAGTGCGACGCCTGCGATTTGGGCAGGGATAAGACCGAGATTGTCTTTCGTGACGATGTACGCGCCGCCAGCCGACGGGTAGGCCTTGATGGTCTGTCGGTAACTGAAGATCAAAATGACGAGAACAAGTACAAGGGCGATGGTGATCGGCGTGAGATAGCGAAAGGCGAGGACACCAATGCCGCCGGCGCCGCCGATCATCAGAAGCGTTCGAAGGATTTCCTCTGAGGCATAGGCGGTTGATGACAACGCATCAGATGCGAACACCGCGAGCGCCGTTGGTTTTCCGAGCCGCTCGTGCTCGAGCTGGTCATTCGTGAGGGGTTGCCCCAGGATCTTCGACTTGAATCGGTACCCCTTCGACTCGGGAATAGGAGTTGAAACTGGGGCCGGAAGCGGACCTACGGAAGGGGCGGGGGCGTCAAAGACTTCGGTCATGAACGGATTGAACCCCAGGCACGAGTGGACGCCCGACGAGATGAGTCAATCTTTACGTTGTGTTGTCGCAAAGAGGACGGGTCTTACCGCGGTCCTTGCGGTCGCCGGATCACCTGAGGCATGGCACGCTTAGTCCTTGAGCTTGACGAGTTCGCTTATGGGGGGAGACACATGCGTTGGAAAATTGGTGAAGTCGCAGTCACGAAGGTTGTCGAACTTGAGCAGGAGTTGCCGCTTAGCGGGCTGCTGCCGAAGGCCACTGAGGAGGCGCTCGAAGCGCACCAGTCGTGGCTCATGCCCGACTTCATCGATGACGAGGGCATGACCGATCTGTCGATCCATGCATTCCTGATCGAAAGCAGTGGCGTGCGAATCATCGTCGACACA
>CANGMY010000131.1 GCA_947455015.1 Microthrixaceae bacterium
AGTTGCTTCGTTGATGGTTCCCGCTGCGCACGCGAGCGACGGTGGAGGTTCGATTCGTATCCCAGCGAGCGAATGTGGTCTCGTTGGCCTCAAACCAACTCGTGGACGTGTTTCCCTTGGCCCAGCGATCAGCGATTCATGGGCAGGTTCAACCTCAAACGGTGTTGTCACCCGAACAGTTCGCGACACCGCTGCGCTTCTTGATGCGATTTCAGGTCCGATGCCCGGCGATTTCTACGCGGCGCCAGCTCTTCCAGGTCCGCTGACTGCTGAACTCGGACGCACTTCGGGTGCACTCAAAATTGGAATCCTCGACCACCCTCTGCTGCCCGGCGTCGAGTCCTCGACTGACATGACCGCTGCGATCAGTTTCGCTGCGTCCCTACTCGAGCAAATGGGACACAAGATCGATGATTCGCATCCGCAAGCAATGGGCGATGCCCAGTTCACTGATGCGTTCACCACTGTCGTCGCCGCACATGTCGCCAATAACCTCGATTCGTGGGGTCGAGTACTCGGTCGCGAGATCACCGAGGCCGATGTCGAAGAACGAAATTGGATGTTTGCGGTAATTGGCCGTTCCTTCACTGCCCCGCAATATCTCGATGCAATCTTTTGGCAACAGGAATGGTCGAGGCGCATGTCGACCTGGTGGAAGAACGAACTCAATCCAAACGGATACGACATTCTCTGCTCACCGGCACTGAATGGGCCACCGCCAAAAATTGGTTGGCTCAGTGATCCGGTCGAAGGCCTCAGTCGAGTCACCGCCACCATGCAATACACCGCACAGTTCAATGTCACCGGACAACCCGCGATTTCCTTGCCACTTTGGTGGACCGAAGATGGTTTGCCGGTCGGTGTGCAATTCGTTGCAGCATTCGGACGTGAGGATCTGTTGATTCGCCTCGCGTCAGAACTTGAAGTCGCGTGTAACTGGCACGACCGCATTCCCGAAATGTCGCAGTGACTGTCCTGCCACCAACCCGCAACTCAACAGGATCAACTCCATTCACGAACTAAAGTTTCACCCTCATTGATGTGCAGGAGATGCAGATCCGAAAATGAAAATCACCAAAGAGCGCTCAGCAGAAATTCGTCGGGACCTGCTCCAATCAACAGCCAGTGAAATCCGCCGTGTCGGCTTTGGATCAATCACGATGGCTCAAATCGCTGCGAACTGCGATGTCACCGTCAGCACGATTACGAACCGATTTCGCAACAAATTCGATCTCGTTCAAGCACTGATTTCAGAGGTCATCGAACCCCAACTTGGTGAGCAGTTCACCGCCCGTAGTCGAGCATTCTGGGCGGGCGACGATCACATCCCGGAAATCGACAGCGAGTCCATGAGCCTCGTAAGCGAACTCGTCCTCGGCGCGGTCCACACACCGCAACTTCGGCCCATCATCTCCAGTTTCTTATCGAATCGTTCCAGAGTCACCGCTGCGTTTCGCGATGAGGCAATCACTGAAGGGCGCGCGCGCAGCGGCGTCGATCATGCCGGTCAAATCGTGATGCAAATGGCGACACTTATCGGTCATTCGATTGCTTCGCTCTCATCGAATCCCGCCGCTGATGCTCTCGACCAGATCACTTCCCTCACGCAGATGACCCTTCTCGACATCCCGTTCACGCGACCGTTGCCAGTCGTGAAAAAGTATCTTCCGCGGAAAATGCCGACGCTTCCAGAGATCGAAATCGACATTGATGAAACAGGACGACTACTTCTCGATTCATCCCGGGCAATGTTTATTGCGAACGGGTACGAGGCTTCGAACCTCCAGGAGATCGCGCGGAACGTTGGAATGACGACCGGCTCCATCTACGCACGCTTCGCGGGAAAAGCCGATCTCATGCGTGTACTTATGGCTGAGACGGTCGGTCCCGAGTCTTTTTCAGCAACGGAACAAACCGCAAGACGTCTGCCAGCGAGCGGGGCTGACTCCGACGACACGCTCGGCGCCTACATCCGAAATCGCCTTGGAGACCCCCGTCTCGGCGATCAATACGCGATTGGCCTTGTTGCCCGCGATGCTGCTCGACGGGAACCCGAAGTCGCAAAAGTTTTGGGACCCTCCCAAGACCTTCACCTCGTCCTCCTTGCGGACATCCTCCGCAGCCTGCAAACGGACGGTTCATTCCGGTCAGATCTCGATGCTGAATCGTTTGCATGGTGGGTGTTGTGTTTTCCCATTGGCGTCAATCTGCTCGGCAACCTTTTCCCTGCTTCACGCGGGATCGACTGGAACTCCATCCTCAGGTTCACTACCGAAGCACTCCAGACCCAACCTGAATAGAACACCTCGCAAATGAAAGTGGCCCGGCTCTCCATGCGGAGACCGGGCCACTTTTATTTCCAAACAGGTGGATACCTAATCAGTAAGCGCGTGCTTCTTCAGGTTCTTCGTCGAGGACGCTGTCTGACGGGCTAAGGAATCGCCAGACCAAACCTGCGATGACAGCACCCACAATTGGTGCCACCCAGAACAGCCACAACTGACCGAGTGCCCATCCGCCCTGCACAACGGCGGGGCCGGTTGAACGAGCCGGGTTCACAGAAGTGTTGGTCACCGGAATCGAAATGAGATGAATGAGTACAAGCGCGAAACCAATTGCCATCGGTGCTGCAGCGCCAACTGCCTTCTTCGCGGTCGTACCAAGGATCACAAACAAGAAACCAGCGGTCATCACAATTTCGGTGATGAGACCAGCGGCGAGATTGAAGCCGCCTGGGGAATGTTCGCCATAACCGTTTGCCGCAAGACCGTCAGTCTTGAGATCGAAGCCTGCTTTGCCCGAAGCAATCGCCCACACCGCGAGTGCAGCGAGGATTGCACCGATCACCTGAACGATGACGTACGGAAGAACTTCCTTGGTCGGGAAACGCTTCGAGACCCAAAGACCGATGGTGACAGCTGGGTTGAAATGTCCACCAGAGATATGGCCAACGGCGTAGGCCATGGTCAGAACGGTGAGGCCGAATGCGAAAGAAACACCAACGAGCCCGATTCCCAGAAACGGACCCTTCAGGTCGGAGCCAAATTTCGCAGCGAGCACGGCGCTACCGCAGCCACCGAGCACGAGCCAGAACGTGCCGATCGCTTCGGCAATGAGCTTCTTGCTCATGTTCATACTTGCCCCCCTTGGGGTGAAAAGAATCGCCGGGAGTCGACGACGGTGAAAACGGTAGAAGGCCAGCAAGCGCGGCGGGTGGATGGAGAAGTCTTCTTCGTTCGCGATAACTGACCCAACCGAAGCGTGATTCATCAGTCGGAGTCGTGGCAGGCTCATTCGGTGACCCTTGAACTCCCCCTTGCTACGAATCTCCGCACGCTGCTCACCCTCGATGCAGTGAGTCCCGATGCGTTTCTCGCTCCGAGCGCTCACACAGGCTGGGGACGCATCTACGGCGGCCAAGCAATCGCTCAGGCCCTACGCGCTGCGGCGATGACGGTCAACGATGGCCATATCCCTCATTCGATGCACGCGTATTACGTGCGTCAGGGTGACGAAGCAGCACCCGTGCTCTACGAGGTGCAGCGAATCCGCGACGGACGGTCATTCTCGACTCGTCAAGTTGTGGCCTCGCAATCAGGAGGAGCGATTCTCAATTGCATCGCAAGTTTTCACACGCCCGAAGAAAGTGAAGAACGCGACGCAACGTTCTTGCCCTCCGACGCTCCGCAACCAGATGACTTGGAAGATGAAGAAACGCCGCTGTTCTTCCAAACTCGCGCGCAACGCGACAACCATGGCATGGCCACACTCGCATGGATGCGCGCCAATGAATCATTTGGCGACGATCCCGTGATGAACGCGTGTGCTCTTGCCTATCTTTCCGACGAACATCTGCTGGGAGCTGCGCTCACCGGACACAGCCTCATCGGCGATTTCGAGAAATTAATGACGGCGAGCCTCGACCACGTCCTTTGGTTCCATCGTCCAATTCGAGTCGACGATTGGCTTTGTTTCACTCTCGATGGCCAAGGAATGGCCGATGCGCGCGGACTTTCTATTGCTCGAGTGTTCAATCGGGCCGGTACACACGTGGCAACTGCCGCTCAAGAAGCTCTCGGGCGCCCACGTCGCTGAGGCGTTCCTGCGAGTTCATCGGATATTTCCGAAACTCGGCTGCGAAGCCGGGGCGATCTGTGTCATCGTCATGGGGTCATGCCTGATGATTCCGCACGTACAGAAGAGATCGACCTAAACGCCGCTGGACCAATGACGCCCCCGCCGGCCACCGGCATGGGCACTGAACGTCCCGAGGAAGTTCCGCCCACTGGCGGACCTATCGCCCTTGAGCGCACCTTCGCATTTATCGACATCTGTGGGTTCACCGCACTCACTGAACGTCATGGTCCGCGCCGCGCTGTGCGAGCCCTTGAAGTCTTCCGAACATTGGTGAAAGAAGTCGCTGGTCGTCGCGGCGTGCGCGTCGCCAAATGGTTGGGCGACGGGGTCCTCCTTGTTGGCGTGAAACCAGGACCAATCGTTGCGACCGTTGCTGAGATGACCGGCCGCTTTGAATCCTTCGCAATTGACCTTCGTGCCGGCGTTGCCAGCGGCACCGCACTTTTATTCGACGGCGACGACTACATCGGCCGACCCGTCAATCTCGCAGCTCGCCTTTGCGACGAAGCAGAACCCGGCCAACTCCTCGCCCATCCGTCGGCGCTCAATGGCGTTCCCGATTGGGTTGATATCGGACCCCCCAGCGAGGTTTCCGTTCGCGGTGTTGGACCCATTGAAGGCGTTCGTCCGCTGCGTCCTGCAGCCGATGTGCAGTTCCCACCGGAACCAAACCGCGATTCAGAACTCTGATTTAACTAATTGCGCTTTGGTAACTCACCAACGTGGCTTGGTGCCGGAACTGAGGCCGCCACTATGCTCATGCGGCTGCCGAGGCTCGGCCCGACAGCGCAAGCGTGACACCGGCCCCCATCGTCTAGCGGCCTAGGACACCACCCTCTCAAGGTGGCGGCACGGGTTCAAATCCCGTTGGGGGTGCCACGCAGGAATCAATTCTTGTTAGCTATACCCGC
>CANGMY010000132.1 GCA_947455015.1 Microthrixaceae bacterium
ACCGATGCGTTCATGTGTGGGTAGTTGCGCAACGCATCGATGACTGCACGCGAGATGAACGGCAGGTAGTTAAGGCCGAACCCTTCCGTTGCACGGAACTCATCACGATGAGCACGACGAACGCGTTCGACATTTTCGTAATCGACTTCGACGATAGTGTAGGCATGCGGCGAAACTTGCTTCGACATCACCATGTGCTCGCCAGTGCGGCGGCGAATGTTGTTCAGTGGTTCGACGGTGTCGCCGGTACCTGATCGTGGTGCCGGTGTTGCACGACGCTGCCCACCAGTGGGCGCTGCTGATGCTGCTGGAGCCGACGCCGGAGCGCTACCAGTCGACGACGACGCAACGCCTGAGCGAATTGCGGCTTCAACGTCGGAACGAGTGATGCGTCCGTCGGGGCCTGTTCCCGCAATACGAGAGGCGTCGAGGCCGTAATCGGTGATGAGACGACGGACGATCGGAGACAACACTTGACCCGCCGTTGCCGCCGATGGCGCTGCCGGAGCGGGAGCAGGAGCTGGGGTCGGGGCTGGAGCAGGAGCCGGTGTCGGAGCTGGAGCCGCTGCGACGGGAGCAGGAGCCGGCGCGGGAGCGGGGGTAGGAGCCGCTTCAACCACAGGAGCGGGCGCAGGCTCAGGTTCGGGGGTAGGAGCCGGAGCGGCCGCAGCAGGAGCGGGTGCAGCAGCGCCATCGCCGACGACAGCGATGATTGTTCCGACATCGACGGTGTCGCCCTCGGCGACACGAATCTCGGTAAGCACGCCACCGACGGGCGAGGGAACCTCGGAGTCGACCTTGTCGGTTGAGACTTCGAACAAGACCTCGTCTTCAGCAACAGAGTCGCCGACTGCCTTGAACCACTTCGTGATGGTTCCTTCAGTGACGGACTCGCCGAGTTGCGGAAGTTGAATCTCTGCCATGGAATCCTCCGGGATTCAGCCGTGAAGTGAGCGACCGGTGAGAGCAAGAACGCTTTCACCGAACAATTCGCTCAGCGTGGGGTGCGGTTGGATGAAAGCGGCGACGTCGTCGACGTCGGCTTCCCAATTGACTGCGAGATAGGCCTGACCAAGTTGTTCGGTCACCCATGGGCCGACCATATGAACACCAAGCAAGCGGCCGCCAGTTCCGTCGGAACGCTTTTCGGCGATGATCTTCACCATGCCCTCGGTTTCGCCGAGGATGAGCGCACGACCGTTACCTGTGTAGCGGTGCTTGCTCACGATGACATCGAAACCAGCCTCTTTGGCTGACTTCTCGGTGTGACCAACAAAGCTGACCTCGGGGTGGCAATAAATGCACCACGGCACCTTGGAGTAATCGATTGACATCGGATCTTCACCGAGCATGTCGCGAATGGCGAGCATTCCTTCAGCAAAACCAATGTGCGCAAGCGCTGGCGTTGCGATGAGGTCGCCGACCGCCCACACGCCGGGCTCGCCTGTGCGGCAATGAGAATCGACAACCACATGACCACGATCGCTCACCGCGACTGCGGTGCCATCGAGACCGAGGTTTTCAGAAAGCGGACGACGCCCAACCGACACAACAACCATGTCGACATCGACGGTTTCGCCCTCGCCAAATTTCACGGTGGTGCCGCCGCCGAACTTGATGTCGTGACCGTTCACCGAAACGCCGGTGCGCACCGTGATGTTGCGGTCCTTGAAGGACTTGAGAACAACTCGGGTGATGTCTTCGTCGCAGCCAGGAAGGATCTGCGGAAGGGCTTCGAGGATCGTGACCTCGGTGCCGAGATCGGACATCATCGACGCGAATTCGCAGCCAATTGCTCCACCACCGATGACAACAGCAGTAGCCGGCAACTTCTGAAGCGAAAGCAGTTCGTCAGAGGTAAGAACAGTGACGCCGTCGACGTCGAAACCTGGGATCGTGCGAGGCACAGAACCAGAGGCGAGGATCACGTTGGTGCCGTGGAGTTCGACATCGCCCGATGAACCACCAGAAACTTTGACGACGTGGCCGGCATGCAATGTGCCGATGCCGTCATAGACAGTGACTTTGCGCTTCTTGAGTAGCCCGGTGAGACCGCCAACAAGGCCGTCGATCACGCCCTGCTTGCGGGTCTGCGTCACCGAGAAATCGAGCACAGGCTCAGAAGTGGTGAGGCCAAAGGCAGCCGCGCTTTCGATCGCACGGCGAACCGATGCTGTCTCGAGAAGTTCCTTGGCGGGGATGCAACCAACATTGAGACAGGTGCCGCCGATGCGGTTCTTCTCGATCAGGGCGATGTTGAGTCCTGCCGATGCTCCATACAGTGCGGCGGCGTAACCACCGGGGCCGCCACCAATGATGACGACGTCGAAGTTCTCGGCCATTCGGACCACCTCTATCGCGACTACGGGGAGCCTGAGCCTACCGGCGCCGGAGCCGGCACCTGACCGATACTTCCAGCGACATTCACGCCGGCCGGAGTTCGCCGTTCAGCGGGTCGCGAGGAACAACTGGGCCGCAGCAGCAGCCAAGATCGCCAAGCCACAGGCCAAGGCGAGGAGGATCAGTTTCCGGGTGCTCATGGACCCCAGAGCGTATCGGGACCCGACCGCGGGCTCGGACCGTCGAATCTGTCCCCGATGGCATAGGAACGCGGTTCTTGGTGCTACACCTGCCTGTCCCCCACGTTCAGGAGTATCCGTGAAGATCGCCATCACCGGAGCATCGGGCCTCATCGGCCGCTCGCTTACGACATCGCTCACCAACGACGGACATCAGGTGGTGCCCGTCGTGCGCCGGCCAACCTCAGGCGCAACGGACTCCATCGAGTGGAATCCAGCCGCCGGAACAATTGAGGCCGCAAAGTTCGAAGGTGTCGACGCCGTCGTGCATCTCGCTGGCGCTGGCATCGGCGACAAGCGGTGGTCCGAGTCGTACAAGCAAGAGATTCTCGAGAGCCGCACAAAGGGCACCGCTCTTCTTGCCAACACCCTCGCATCGCTCGATGCTCCGCCGTCAGTCATGGTGAGCGGATCAGCGATCGGCTTCTACGGCGACACAGGCAACAACGCTGTGGATGAATCGGCTCCCGCCGGCAACGACTTCCTCGCCAACGTCTGTGTCGAGTGGGAAGCAGCGGCCGCACCTGCAGTCGACGCCGGGATTCGCGTTCCATTCCTTCGCACCGGCATCGTGCTCACCGCCGATGGTGGAGCGCTTGCAAAGATGCTGCCCCTTTTCCGCTTCGGACTCGGCGGCCGCATGGGTTCTGGCAAGCAATGGTGGAGCTGGATTTCAATGGCCGATGAAATTGGTGCAATTCGCTGGCTGATCGACCATGACATCAGCGGCCCCGTCAACGCCACGGCGCCGGCTCCGGTCACCAACAAAGAGTTCACCAAGGCACTCGGCGAGGCAATGCACCGCCCCACGCTTGCTCCGGTCCCCTCCTTCGGCCCGAAGCTCCTCCTGGGTCCAGAACTCGCCGATGCGCTGTTGTTCACCAGTACCCGCGTTACCCCCGGCGCACTTTCGGCCAGTGGTTACGCCTTCGCTCACCCCACGATCGACGTGGCGTTGCGCGATGTACTCACATCGAAGGCAACCGCCTGAGAGACTGTCCCCATGAGCACTCCCAAGCAAGATCGTCACGTCTCCACAAGCCGCGTCATTGCGGCCCCGGCACAGGAGATCTTCGAGGTTCTTGCCGACCCGGCGAAGCACTCAATCATCGATGGATCCGGGAGCCTCGTCGGAGCAAAGGGAAATCCGCCGCGTCTATTCCTCGGCGCCAAGTTCGGAATGAAGATGAGCTTTCACGCCACCATGCGCAACAAGGTGGTGGAGTTCGAAGACGGCAAGCAGATCGGTTGGCGCCATATCGGACAGCACGTGTGGCGCTACGAACTTGAACCAGTCGACGGCGGCACGAAGGTGACGGAAACCTTCGATTGGCGACCAAGCCCATTGCCGTGGCTGCTCGAAGGTCAGAAAGTTCCTGCAAAGAATCTCGGCTCGATGGAAAAGACGCTGGAGCGACTCGATACCTACGTCACCACTGGGAACGTGCCGGAATCTTGAACTCGTGAGCGCATCACTTGAATCGCTGACTCCCCTCGGGTGGGATCCAGCGTGGGCGAAGACTCTCGCCACAACCGTTCATGGTGCTGAACCGGGACGAGTGCTTCAGCACCATGGGGTAGCTCTCGTACTTGCGTTACCAGACCGAACGGAAACCGTGATGCTCACACTGCGCCTTGAGCCGCAACCAACGGTTGGCGATTGGGTTGCATTCAAAGACGGCGAAGCGGTTGCCGTACTTCCGCGCCGGTCACTGTTGCGACGTCGAAACGCACACGGAGACGGCGAACAACAACTCGCCGCCAATATCGACAAAGTGCTGCTGGTCTGTGGCCTCGATCGTCCCGTGAAAGACGGCCGCATTCAGCGCGGTACTGCCATAAGCCGCGACGCAGGCGCCGAGCCAGTCGTCGTTCTAACGAAAGCGTCTCGAAACTCCGACGTTGAGGTCGACCCGCAGCGCGCCGCCGATGAGGTTCGGGCCGCACATCCGGGCATCGACGTCATCGTGACTTCGGTCAAAGAAGGAATCGGGATCGACGAACTGCGGTCCATCATTGGGAACGACACGGTGACGCTTCTCGGCGAATCGGGCGCCGGCAAATCGAGCATCGTGAACGCTCTTATCGGCGATGACGTTGTGGAGACCGGCGATGTACGCGAGAGCGACAGCAAAGGCCGACACACCACAACTACTCGCGAACTTCACCTTCTTCCCGGCGGCGGGGTTCTTATCGACACCCCTGGGATTCGCGCAGTAGGACTTGTTGCTGACAACGATGGCGTCGCCGAAACGTTTGCCGATGTCGATGACATTGCCTCAACCTGTCGATTCGCGGACTGCCAACACGAAGGCCAACCCGGATGCGCGGTCGCCGCTGCGCTCGCCGACAGAACGCTCCTTGCCGAACGAGTCGAAGCATGGCGTCGACTTGAAGCCGAAACCGAGGGCAGTGAA
>CANGMY010000133.1 GCA_947455015.1 Microthrixaceae bacterium
ACCACAACATTTTGGTTGTTCTCAACGTGTGACGACTGAGCCATGGATGAATCCTACGGTCAGAGGATTGAAACGGGAATGCGCTTTTTGCCGACGCCTACTGGCTTCGAGTGATCGACGCTGACGGTCGGGCGAATCGCGCCGCCGTTCGCTTCGAGTTCGGCAAGTGCGGTTTCGCCGTGTCCGAACACACATTCCGGATCGGGAGCGTCGAGCGGAAGACCGGTGAAGAACTTCGTGGCCATACAACCGCCACCGCATGCGTCGTAACTGCCGCATGATCCGCACGCGCCGGGGTTGGTGGGTTCGCGCAGTTCGGTAAACAGATCGGATGACTGCCACACCGCAGCAAAGCCACCTTCACCGTGAATCGAGCCGGCCTTGAAGTTGTCGTGCAATACGAACGGGCAGGCGTAGACATCGCCAACCGGATCGATCAGACATACAACGCGACCAGCACCACAAAGGTTGAGTCCAGGAAGCGGTTCACCAAGTGCGGAGAGATGGAAGAACGAATCGCCGGTGAGAACCTGCGGGCGAGCAAGTAGCCAGTTGTACAGCTCGATCTGTTGTGCCTGCGTGGGATGCAGTTCGTGCCAGGTGTCGATGCCGCGACCAGAAGGACGGAAACGCGTGAGACGAAGTTCTGCGCCGTATTCGTTCGCAAGTGCTTCGTAGGCGTCAACCTGCTCGACGTTTTCGCGAGTCATTACAACGGACAACTTGAACTGACCGAAGTCCGCATCGCGCAAGTGATTCATCGCAGTGCGAACTCGTTCGTAGGTGCCTTCGCCGCGAACTGCGTCGTTCGTAATCGCATCGACGCCATCGAGGGAGATCTGAATGTCGACGTAATCCATCGAGGCGAGGCGCTTCGCGTTCTCTGCATTGATGCGACCACCGTTGGTGGAGAACTTCACACCAACGCCCTTTTCCACGCAGTATTCGACGATCTCGAAGAAATCGGGGCGCAGCATTGGTTCGCCACCGCCGATGTTCACGTAGAACACCTGCATCTCGGCGAGTTGGTCAACAACGGCTTTCATTTGTTCGGTCGACAACTCGTTGGGGTCGCGACGACCCGATGACGACAGACAATGCACGCAAGCGAGGTCGCATGCGTAGGTCCATTCCCACGTGAGACAAATGGGGGAGTTGAGACCCTCGGCGAGTTGATCAGTGAGCGCGGTCATGTCGTGTCTTCCTACGCGGCGTTTTCAAGGACAAGAAAGTTGCCAGCGGCGAGTGAGGTGAGTGCTTTTTCGAATGAAGGCCAACGCTTGGCGTCGAGGCCAGCTGCATCGAACGCGGCCCGCGGCGAAGGCTGGGCATCAAGTGACTCCACAAGCGTCACCAAATCAGGTGAGCGCAAAAACGTGAGTCGGCGATTGCCATAGTGATAGGCAAGCGCGCCGAAGGGTTCGGGCCGCAGCGCGACCCGTTCGTGGAGCCGCCATGGGCGGTCGGCATCGAAGGCAACGGCGGTCATGACGAGCGAATGCCCGAGGGCATTCAGGCGGGTCTTAGTAGACGCCGCACATGCCGTCGATGGAGATTTCCTCGACGAGCAGTTCTTCTTCGTAGGCCTCGTCGGTGTCGACGGCATCGGTTTCGGTGATTTCGAGCGTCTGCTCCATGGTCCCCTCCGGGTGAAATGACTGATTCGCAGCCTATCCGGGCAATCCAGGCCCTGACTTCTCCCGAAATCCTATTTCCTATAGGATCTACGCAATAGCCGGAAACCCCATCGGGGACCCTAGAGAGATGCAGCGGGTCATGAAGAGCGAATTAGTCGAGGACGAGACCACGTCGAGTGCCGCGTCTCGCCGCGGTTTTCGTCGCGGCACCGTGCTCGGCGGAGCGTTCGCGCTTGCCGGAGGCTCAGCGGCAGGACTGCTTGCCCTCGGTATGGGGACGAGCGGAGCAACGACAACGCTCATGGTCGACACCCTCGACGATGGCGCCGCTAATGCCACCGACTGCACCACGCCGGTCGCGAACTCCTGTTCGCTTCGCGATGCCACTGCTGCAGTCGCGAATGGAGACATCATCACCTTCGCTCCAGGTCTCACCGGCACGATCACACTGACCAACGGCGAGATTCAGATCGCGAACGGATCCACCATCACCGGCCCGGGCTCCGCTGATCTCACCATCGACGCGAATCAGGCCTCACGAATTTTCGTGCTCAACGCCGCCGGGGAGGACTTCACCTTCAGCGGCATAACTCTGACGCATGGTGCGACGCAGGTTGCCGGAGCCAAGGGCGGAGCGCTTTACGGAAATTTGGCACACGACATTGTGCTCGCCGACATGGTGTTCGACGGAAACTCTGCGCAGCGGGTGTCAGGACAGGGTGGGGAAGGCGGAGCAGCGTGGTTCGGAAACACCGGATCGCTCACGATGAGCGACGCAACCTTCACCGATAATCACGCAAGTCTGACCGGGGGCGCGCTCTTCATCATGAGCGAGGGCAACGTCAGCATCACCCGGACGACGGTGACAGGAAACACGACTGGCCAGCGCGGCGGCGGGGTCTACATCTCCCGCTACAACGCTTACGAACTCGTCGATCTCTCCATTTCCGACTCGACGTTCTCCAACAATTACGCCCCACAGCAGGGCGGTGGTGCCTACATCGCTTGGGGCGGAGGCGGATCGGTATCGGTCAAGGGCACCACGTTCTCGGGGAACTCGGCGAAACGCAATGGTGTGGGTCTGTTCATCGAAGGCCGAGAGGCTCCCGTTTCGATCAACAACTCAACGTTCACATCAAACGTGGGCCCATCGGCCTATGGACGCCAGTATGGCTACAAGGGCGGCGGCGCGTACGTGTACTACGCGGCGTCGGTCACGGTTTCGAACAGCACCTTTGATTCGAATACTGCCTCGGCAATGGGGGGTGGACTCGGTGTCGGTCGGTCCGGTCCGACGGTTGTGAATAATTCGACGTTCACGGGTAACACCAGCCTCGAGACTGGAGGTGGAATCGGTGTCTACCGCACCGACCTCACCGTCAATCAGTCGACGATCTCCGTGAACACGGCAGCTGCATCTCCTGGAGCGTCAACCGGTGGTGGAGGCGGCATCTATCTCTACGGATCGCAATTGACGCTGTCGGGCTCGATCATCTCGGGCAACACGAACGACGATCCATCGGTCACTGTCGGTGCAGACATCGACTCGAACCAGCATGGCTATCTCTCCTTTCGCAGCCATTCGTCGATCGTGGGCCACTACCCCGCAGGAGACCTTGAGGATCTCGGCGGAACGATCGTCAGTTCCACTCCGGGTCTCTACGCGCTTGCCGATAACGGCGGACCCACGAGGACGATGGCGTTGAAGGCGAGTTCGATCGCGATCGACGCTGGCCCTGACCCGATCGCGTCGTTCACTGGAAATTTGTACGACCAGCGCGGCGCGCCACGACCCACGGGAGTCTCGGGCGATATTGGTTCTTTTGAGTTCGGCGGCACACCGGCGCCAACAAGTTCGACATCGTCAACAACGCGCCCGCCGACAACGAGTTCAAGTTCAACCAGTACGTCGTCGAGCACGTCGACCTCAACCTCGAGTACGTCAACGTCTTCGTCAACGACTTCGACCACGATGTACATCCCGCCGTCATCGAGTTCATCGACGTCCTCGTCGACGTCTTCAACGAGCACGTCGTCGTCAACCTCTTCGTCAACCACCTCGACCACGATGTACATCCCGCCGTCGTCGACCTCGGTGCCTACATCGTCAAGCACATCGTCCTCATCGGTACCGAGTTCCACGACCTCGACCAGTTCACCGACATCGTCATCGACGTCGTCATCCACATCGTCGTCAACTTCAACATCGACAACGCAACCATCGGCATCGACGACCACGCTCAATGTGTCGCCTGGCGCGCCGGCTACGCCGCTGAATGCGTCACCCGCTGAGCTTTCCCTGGGGAAGGCGATCTTTATCAATGCCGACGGGACAACAACCCCGGCACCGGTAGTCACGACTGGAACAAACGCCGTTCTTGCCGGATCGCGCACCTTCGGCGTGGAACTCACCGGAGCCCGAGCAGACGAAAGCGGTCAACTCACCGTCAACGCCGGTGGTGTCGCTCGAGTCGTTGGCTATGGGTTTCAACCAGGAACGACCACTTCGGTGTGGATGATGTCAACACCGCTGTCACTCGGAACCGCAACCGCGCAAAGTGATGGAACGTTTGCGTTGCAGATCGCGATTCCCTCCGATCTTGAAGGACTGAACCACACGATTCAGGTGCAAGGAGTCGACACACAGGGATCGTCTCGCGCGATCGCAACCGGCGTCCTTGTTGCAACACATACATCGCTTCCGGTTACCGGAAGTGACTCGCAACTTCCACTCGTTCTCGGGGGATCGCTCCTTCTCGGTGGAGCAGGCCTCGGACTCACTGCACAAACACGTCGCCGCCATGCTGGCGGAATTTCAAGGAGCACTTCGCAATGACCACCGCTCGCAATGACAATCACGTCGCCACATCGAAGCGACCCCTGCGAAACGGGACGATTCTCGGAAGCGCTGTGGCCATCGCTGGCGGATCGGCCGCGGGTCTTCTTGCACTCACCGTCGGCACCAGCGCGGCTTCCACGACGTTTGTTGTCGACACACTCGATGACGGTGTCGCGAATCCATTCGATTGCGTGACACCGGTCGTTAATTCCTGCTCACTTCGCGATGCCCTCGATGCGGGCACCACCGACAATGACGCCACAGTGATCACGTTCGCCCCGGAACTTTTCACGGGTGGAGCAGCAACGATTTCGCTCACGTATGGCGACATCACGATCGTGAAGGGAGTGACGATCACCGGTCCGGGTTCGACGCAGCTGACGATCGATGCGCATCAGGCATCGCGCGTGTTCAACCTTCAAGGTTCGGACTACGTCGATGACTTCTTCATCAGTGGGATCACGCTCACGAACGG
>CANGMY010000134.1 GCA_947455015.1 Microthrixaceae bacterium
CCGAGCATGGACATCCAGGTGTCCTCGAACCTCGAGCGATTGTTGTTCGAAATTCATGGTCGCGATGGCGCCGCTATTGCGGAGCTGATGGCTCGCTTCCGTTCCGAAGGAACTGTTTCGGTAGACGCCGATCGCCTCAGCCTGCTCGCTGACCATTGGTCGGCTGCACGTGTTGACGATGTGCAAACGGCGGCGACGATTGCCGAAGAGTACGAACGAAGCGGAATGCTTCTCGACCCACATACAGCGGTCGGTCTTGCTGCTGCTCGTCAGGCTCGGGCCGATGCGTCGGTCCCAATGGTCGTGCTTTCCACAGCGCATCCTGCCAAGTTTCCCGATGCGGTCGAATCCGCCTCGGGCGTTCGCCCGCCGCTGCCCGAGCATCTCGCTGATCTGTTTGATCGTCCCGAGAAATTCGAAGTATGCGCCAACGATTTCGCAACGGTGCGCGGCCTCATCGAAGCAACCCTCGATCAGTCCTGAGGCCGATCTACCGAACTGCGCAATCTTCGGGCAGACTGTCGGTCCGATGAAATACGTGGTCTGTGTTCCCGATGGTTGTGCCGACGAGCCTCTTGCTGAGCTCGGCGGACGTACGCCCCTCCAAGCCGCGCACACTCCAGTGCTTGATCGAATTGCGGCGCGTTCAACGCTTGGCCGCGCTGCGGTTATTCCTCCGGGGCTTCCACCTGGTTCCGACGTCGGCAACATGTCGATCTTCGGATACGACCCTGCCGAGTACCACACCGGTCGCGCGCCGATCGAGGCAGCTGCGCTCGGTTTAAAACTTCGTCCTGATCAGGTGGCGTATCGCTGCAATCTTTCAACGATTGGCGACGACGGAACCATGATCGATTTTGCAGGCGGACATCCGTCCACCGAGCGCGCTGCTGGTGCGATCGAAGCAATGCACAAAGTGTTCGCCGCTGAAGGCCTTGAGTTTCATCGTGGCGTTCAGTATCGACACATCATGGTTGCGCCTGCCGATTGGGCCGAGGCCGAATGTGCGCCACCGCACGACCTGACGGGCAAGCCCCTCGTTTGGCCGACTGGTCCCGCCGCAGCAAAGCTCCAGCGTGTGATGGATGCGTCCCGCGACATCCTCGCTGACTTCGATATCGATGCGAACACTGTGTGGTTGTGGGGACAAGGTTTCCAGCCGCAGATGCCATCGTTCGAAACCACCTACGGACTCAAGGCTGGACTCGTCACAGCTGTCGATCTTGTTCGCGGACTGGGCGTCCTCACCGACATTGAAGTTGTCGAACTTGAATCGGCAACCGGCTGGTACGACACCGACTACGAAGGCAAGCGCGATTGCGCCGTCGACGGACTCGACGATGGTCTCGACCTCTTCATCGTGCACGTCGAAGCAACCGACGAAGCCGGTCATGCTGGCAACGTCGAAGAAAAGGTTCGTGCGCTCGAAAACTGGGACACACGAATTCTTGCCGGTCTTGTCGAATCGCTCGATGCGAGCGGCCCGTGGCGGATGTTGCTGCTGCCCGATCACGCAACACCGCTCGCCTTGCGGACTCACACCTCCGATGCGGTGCCGTATCTACTGTTCGACTCCACGGTCGATGGCGCTGGTGGCGAGTACACCGAAGCTGGTGTTGCCGATCTGCCAGTCGTGCCGGGACACGAACTCATGGGGCGCTTGGTCGCCGGTTGACCTGCTTGGTGGCTCTCCTGGGTCGCCGCTAGCCTGAGGATCTCGCTTGTGACCGCTTCGGCAGGTCCGGCGCCTCCCCGTCGTCCGACGGACCATTGCTTCGTCCGAAGCGATGTCTCTCCCGCACCGCAGTTCCGTTCTCTTTTCGAAGTTCTCCCAATCTCACCCGGTCGATTGCGCCCGGGAGGAACGAGGTCCCCATGTCCGAGAAGGATCAACGCGCCACGCTCGAAGCGAAAGATCGCGACGAGCTCCTGACGATCGCATCAACACTTGGCGGCAAGCCCGGTTCGCGTGCGAAGAAGGCCGATGTGATCGACATGATCCTTGGGCTCATCGCCGATTCCGAGCCCGCGCCGCCCAAGCCCCGCCGTGGCCGCCCGCCAAAGGCGGCAGTTGTCGAAGAAGCGCCTGTCGAGGAAGAGGCCGAAGAGTTCGTTGAGGCTGACGACGACGCATCTGACGATGGCGACGCCGACCATGTTGACGACACCGATTCTGATGACGAAGCCGCAGTTGCGAGCTCGGAAGATGTTCCGTCGCAGCCTTCAGTCGGGTCCGACGCCGATGGCGACGATGGCGAGGGTGGTGGCCGACGTCGTCGACGACGCGGCCGTGATCGCGGTGGCGAACGTTTCGAAGCGCGTGGCGACGAGCCGTGGTCGGGCGACCCCGTCGAGGTCTCCGGCGTTCTTGACCTTCGTGACGAGGGCTATGGATTCATCCGAGTGAGCGGCTATTTGCCAACTCGTGACGACGTCTACGTATCGGTCAAACAAACCCGCCAATTCTCGCTTCGTCGTGGCGATGTCATCGTCGGAACAAGTCGCCCTGCAGCGAGAAACGAAAAAAACCCCGCACTGCTTCGTATCGAAACCGTCAATGGTGGCGCGCCGGATTCGGCCCGTGATCGCCGCCGTTTCGACGATCTGACGCCGTTGTTCCCCGATGAGCGACTCACACTTTCGTCGCGTGATGAGCCGTACAACATGACGACGCGCATCATCGATCTGCTCGCCCCGATCGGAAAGGGTCAGCGCGGACTCATCGTTGCGCCGCCAAAGGCCGGCAAGACCACGATCATGAAGCAAATCGCAAAGTCGATTTCTGAAAACAATCCCGACGTGCACCTGATGGTGCTTCTTGTTGACGAGCGTCCCGAAGAAGTCACCGACATGCGCCGTTCGGTGAACGGCGAAGTTGTCGCATCGACGTTCGATCGACCGGCCGAAGAACATGCGTCAGTTGCGGAGCTTGTTCTTGAACGCGCGAAGCGTTTGGTGGAAGAAGGCCGTGACGTTGTGATCATCCTCGACGGAATTACCCGACTCGCTCGCGCGTACAACCTCGCCGCACCTGCGACTGGTCGCGTGATGTCTGGCGGTATCGACACCGGAGCGCTCTACCCACCGAAGAAGTTCTTTGGCGCGGCCCGCAATCTCGAAGAGGGCGGTTCGCTCACGATCATTGCCAGTGCATTGGTCGAGACCGGCTCGAAGATGGACGACGTCATTTTCGAAGAATTCAAGGGCACCGGAAACATGGAACTGCGCCTCGATCGTCGACTCGCTGAGCGTCGTCTCTACCCGGCGATCAATGTCGACGCCTCTTCGACCCGCCACGAAGAACTGCTCTACGACGCCAAGCAACTCAAGCAGGTCCACAAGCTCCGCCGCGTCCTTGCGGGGCTGGCCGAGGGCGGAAGTGCTGGTCCGGGCCTTGAAATGCTCATCGACCGTTTGGGCACTTTCCGCACGAACGACGAGTTCTTGGCCGAGGTGGCCAAGGGCTAACCCCCTGTCCTGGACCGGTTCGGGGCCGAGATTGCAGTTCTCGGCCCGGACCGGCAGACTTGCGAGTCCCGAAATCTCTCTGGAGCACCGCCATGAAGGCCGACATCCATCCCGACTACGTCGAATCGACCGTGAAGTGTTCCTGTGGGAACACCTTCACCACGCGCTCCACGAAGGCCGAGCTCACCTCGGAACTCTGCAACGAGTGCCATCCGTTCTACACGGGCAAGCAGAAGCTGGTTGATACCGGCGGCCGCATCGAGAAGTTCGAGAAGCGGTACGGCAAGCGCCGCAAATAGCGGCACCACCGAGCCACTGCGCGGTCAGGAGCCGACCGTGCCCCTCGATCCAGATCAACGAACTCGACTGCTCGCAGCGAAAGCGCGCGCACTCGTTACTGACGCGTCGAATCTCGACGGGTCTGAACTTCGCGTCACTCCCTTCCCGGGCGGAGCTCTTGTGCGCGCGTCAACGACCGCGTGGTGCTTGCTCGACGACGGGGCGGTCCGAAGCCTTGGCCCCGCGATGGTGCTCGCAGATCGTGAAGGTCTCGACACGCTGGATGTGATGGCGGAATCGCTGGAAACCTCAGGCGTCGTTGCGCGCCGCGCCGAACAATTTCGCAACGGACCAACAGTGTGGCGAATTGAAGGACGTTCACTCGTTCCCGCAATTCCGGCACCCATTCCCGTTCCGGTCGAGCCATCGGCGGCGGCACGCGAACTCATCTCAATGCTGATTGAAGCTGGCGTCGACGTGACGGTGGAGCACGGCGAAATCCGAGGCGAACTTCGCGGCTTAGAAATTGCTCGAGTCGTTGAGTCGGCTGAAGGAACCCGGCTCGAAGTCGGCGTGGGTCGCCACGATCGTGAGGCCTTCACGATGGTGCACGGAAACCTTCCGACCGCAAAGGCACTTGAATCGGTGATCACCAGCGTCGACGCGGTTCGTCGAGCCGATGCGGAAGCTCATCCGCTTCGGCGGCTTGCGCCAGAAGGTTGGTTGCGATGGCGGCTGTTGCAAGATCCACACCTCATCGGAGCGAAGGAGCTCCGTCCCGTTGAACCGCCAACGCCGCGTGACAGCGTGAAAGATGTTGGTGCTTCGATCGCCGTAGGTCGTGATCTCGATGGTCAGCCCATCGTGGTTGCGTGCTCGGTCGGAATCGACCTCGATGTGGTGCCGACCGCTGCCGACGCTCGTGTACTGAACGATCCCGAGGCTCGAGTCGTCATTGTGGTGCCGGAACGCGACGATCATCCGGCCACGCGACGCCTTGCCGAGCGCCTTCTCGGGCCCGCAGAAGTCATCGGACTGTCGGGCGAGTGGCGAGACCGCGAGACTGCACCATGAGCATGCTCGAACGACTCCCTGATCTCGAACGCGAATACACCGAGATCGAAGGATCGCTTGCTGACCCGG